>JAILEL010000209.1 GCA_024687845.1 Eubacterium sp. | reverse complement strand
ACAGCAGGCTCCAGTACAGCCACAGGCTCCAGTGCAGCCGCAAGCTGGTATTCAGCCACAGAACGAGCCTGTAGCAGAAGCAGTAGAAGAGCCACAGAACGAGCCTGTAGCAGAAGTAGTAGCCGAGCCACAGAACGAGCCGGTAGCAGAAGCAGTAGCCGAGTCACAGAACGAGCCGGTAGCAGAAGCAGTAGCCGAGCCACAGAACGAGCCGGTAGCAGAATCACAGAGCGAGCCAGTAGTTGAGCCAGCAGCAGGCCCACAGGCGGTAACAGAGCCGCAGAGCGAGCCACAGGTAGAAGCACAGAACGAGCCAGTAGCAGAAGCAGTAGCCGAGCCACAGAACGAGCCGGTAGCAGAATCACAGAGCGAGCCACAGAACGAGCCGGTAGCAGAAGCAGTAGCAGGCCCACAGGCGGTAACAGAGCCGCAGAGCGAGCCAGAAGCAGCAGGCCCACAGGCAGTAGCCGAGCAGCCAGTAGCCGAGCCACAGGTAGAAGCACAGAACGAGCCAGTAACAGGCCCACAGTTAGTAGCTGAGCCACAGGTAGAAGCACAGAACGAGCCAGTAGAAGGCCCACAGGCAGTAGCCGAGCCACAGTTTAATCAGCCATTTTCACAGCCAGGATTTGAACCTCTGAGTGAATCTGAAAAGGCAGTTTCTCTGGAAAAACCTTTTGCTATGCCTGAACAAAAAGAGCAGCAGTTTCTGGCTGTTCCTCAGCAGAACAATTCCTTTGATGAATATGATCCTGAAGCAGGTACTACAGTACTTACCGCAGGAATGTCAGGTATGCTTACTTCTGATATGAATACGGCAAATCCTTTTGATGCTCCACCTGTTAAGCTTAATGCAGCTGGATTTTCTGATAATAAATTTGATAAGGTTGTTACCCCGGCACCTGTTACAAATTCATCAATATTATCAAATGAAAATGTAGCTCCGGTAACACCTACAGTTACAGCTCAGAATGTAGCTCAGAATAATGCAGGATATAATACGAGTTCAAATGATTATTCTTATAATAGCAATTATCAAGGCGCGTCACAAAATAATCGCGGATATATGTCCGACTCAAATGTTCCATCAGAATATAAGCCTATCTCTCCTTTGGGATATGTAGGTTATTCGTTATTATATTCTATTCCGCTAGTTGGAATTATAATGCTCATCGTACACGCATTAGGAAATGAAAATAAGAATGTAAAGAATTTTTCAAGAGGAATTCTCTTGTTATATGCTATTACAGTAGTTTTATCTATTTTGGTTACTATAATTTCAGTTGCTTTAGGCGCATCGGTTATAGAAACTCTGTTTGGATAAAATGTAAAAAGTAAGCCCACATTGTGGGCTTGTTTTTTTAACCAAAATATTTCCATAAAAATAGAATAATAAAATATAGAACATTAAAGAAATACAGGCAATTAAAGAGTATCGATAAAACGCATAAATGCTTCCTTTCCGTCGGCTGTTCTTTTATATACACCGGCATCTTCAAGAACACCGGAGAAAACAAATCCTATTTCATCCTGGATTATCTTGTGGAGCTTTTCTCTATCCATGTCCTCAGGTATTGTAAGTACTGTAGGTTTATTTATATCTTCAGCGGACTGCTTATCTACTTCAAATCCGTATTTTGGCAGGAAGGTTATTGCCCAGTCGGCATGTGATTTTATTGCATCATCCCAGTAAATATTTGTTTTATTAAATATAGCATCTTCAAGAAGAGAGATTTCATTTTTTAATCTTGCGGGAAGTACTGCCAGTCCCATAACTTCAATAAGTCCGATATTCTCTTTTTTAATGTGATGATATACTGCATGAGGATGATAAACACCGAGAGGATGCTCATCAGTTGTTATATTATTTCTCAGAACAAGGTCTATCTCAAAAACAGTATCATTATCATTAATGGCTCTGGTTCTTGCGATTGGAGTGATAGTGTTGTGTGGCACACCATTTGTCTCAGCTAATATAAATGCTTTCTTATCTGTATAACTTCTCCATTTTGTTAATATATGATCTGCAAGTTCGACGATTCTGTCAATCTCTTTTCCTTGAAGTCTTATAGTTGACATTGGCCATTTGATTATTCCTGCATGAATATCTTCGAATCCTGAAACTGTAAATTCGGTCTCGTATGGAGCACGCACCATAGCAAATTCATATCCGCCACCTTGAAAATGATCGTGTGAAAGAATAGAACCACCAACGATAGGAAGATCAGCATTTGATCCAGCTGTGTAATGTGGAAACTTCTCTACAAAACTAAGCAGCTTTTTCATTGTTGCTTTATTAATTTTCATTGGGATATGCTTCTCGTTAAATATAATGCAATGCTCATTATAATATACATAAGGTGAGTATTGCAGATAATACTGTTCATTATCGAGTGTTATAGGGATTATTCTGTGATTCTGCCTTGCAGGGTGGGTTACATGACCTGCATAACCTTCATTTTCCATGCAGAGAAGGCATGCTGGATATCCGGATTTTTTTGCTTTACCAGCAGCTGCAATGTCTCTAGGGTCTTTCTCTGGCTTTGATAGATTGATAGTAATATCAATATCTCCAAATTCAGTTGGGGTTACCCATTTTTGATCCTTTGCAATTCTGTCAGTACGGATATAGTTAGTGGCCTTACTGAAACTATAGTAATAATCGGTAGCTTTTTTTGGTGAATCTGCGTACAGAGCATTAAAGGCAGGTCTTATTACTGAAGGAGGTGGAGTTAGAAGTCCCATTATAGCAGTATCATATAAGTCTTTTGATGTGATAGTGTCAGATTCAAGAAGTCCATTCTCGAGAGAATAATCTATCAAATCATTCAGTATAAAAACAAGTTCTCTTGTTTCATTCTGATCTTCTGAAACAGTATCTGAATCTGCTTCAGAAGAGGAGGGAATATATTCGTTTACCTTGAAGAATTCAAGAAGCTTGTTCGTTGAATATACTACATCGTCTGAAGCTACGAGTCCGGTATTTTTTCCATACTGGATTAATTCATCTATTAATCTGCATATATTTTTCATGATATTTTCTCCCATATTAGATTACTTTGATACCACCATATTTTCTGATTTTAAGTACATTACAAGAGCCTTCACCGAAAATATTATCAAGAGCCTGTTTGTATTCTGAAACTTTTTCATTTTTAACAAAAGCCTGTATTGTTCCGGCAAATCCGCCTCCATGAACTCTTGAAACTCCATATTCTGATCCTAAAACTATTTCACTCATGCAAAGGGCGATTGATACATTCTGATGCATAATGTCATGACTTGTATATACATTTTGCAGGAATTTGTAAGAAGAATCACCGGATGCTTTTATATTTTTAAGAAACATCTCAAAATCACCAGATTTGATCGCATTTACCTGATTCTCAACACGTTTGCATTCTTCGTAGAAGTGGAGAGCACGAAGAACGGCACGGTCACCAAGCTTCTTACGGATTTCTGGAATATGAGATATTACTTCTTCCTCAGAAAGCTCCATAAGAACGTTTTTGTCATACATTTCTGCTACTGATTTCATTTCAGCAGGAACTGCTGCATAGTCGGGTGTCAGATCTGCGTGACTTCCCTTTGTATCGGTGATACACAAGCTGTAACCTACAGCATTAAGATCGAGATCTATTTTTTCAATCTGAGGATTCTCTGTGTCTGCAAAATCTATATGGCAGAGACTTCCTACGGAGCAAGCCATCTGATCCATCAGACCGCATGGCTTTCCGAAATAAACATTTTCAGCATATTGACCTAGAATTGCAATCGTAACAGCATCGATTTTATTGTCATTATAAAGACCTGATAATATATTTCCGATTATTGTTTCAAATGCAGCTGATGAAGAAAGACCTGAACCTCCAAGAACATCACTTGTTATATAAGCGTTGAATCCACCTGTTTTAAAATCACGTGCCTGCATTCCGGCAACAATACCACGTATCAGGGCAGCAGTAGTACCTTCTTCACTATCTGTTTTTTCAGCATCTGCTACATTTACATTGATCATATCGTAGCCTTCTGATTTGATATTAATCATTCCAGAATAATTCTTCGAAGTGATGGCAATAGCATCTACACTTATTGAAGCGGCAAGAACCTGTCCGTGCTGATGGTCTGTATGATTTCCTCCGACTTCGGTTCTTCCAGGTGCGCTATATATTTCTATATCATTATCTCCATAGAGTTCTATGAAATTCTTAATAGCAGAGATATATCGTTCTTTCTGATATTCTATTTTTTCTTCGTCCTGATAAATATCGAATAGTCTTTCGTTTAGTTTGTTATTGCTGATATAATCAATCAGTTCTTGTGTGTTCATTTTTGCTCTCCTTTTTTGATATATTTTTGCAAGTGGCTATTTTGATTCTATTATTTTAACACCCCATGGTTCAATGGATAAGAAACTAGAGGCTTGAATTTTTTCTCTGGTAATCAGTTCAGTTCCGGTAACTCCTTCATAAATAGCATCTCTTGCATCACTACTGTAATTGAAGAGAAAGGTCATAGTATTTCCTTCTGAATTAAAGCCTGTTTTTATAATGACAGGAAATGTATTTTTGGGCATTTTTATATTAGCTATGGATGCAAGCTTTTTCAAAATGGTCTTAAATCCATCTTTTTCCATGTAACATCCAAGATAAGTGGTGCTTCCACCAGCTTCTTCATCAGTCTTATGAAGAACCGCACAGTAATCCTTCCACATTGGATGTTCATATCTGGCCCATATGTCTGCGTCCTCAGAAATTAAAAGTTCCATCCAGTGGGCGGTTTGATATGCTTTGTTTTTATCTTCTGCATCACAGAATATAACATTTGTTCTTATTGGCCTTGTAAACTGATCATAGTATCCACCGACTAAGTCTGTCATTCCATGAGGTTGGATATCACTATAAATCTTTAACTCTTCGTCGGAAAAGAGACTTCTGAAACCAAGTAGCAGATGGCCTCCATTTTTTACATATGCCCTAAGAGCAGTAATGGTTTCCTCGGTGGCAGAGTAGAGTGCTGGTACTAGAAGAAGTGGATATTTGGTAGTGAGCTTTTTAATACATTCTTCGTTAGACGAACCTGCTTCATCATACAGATCCGCAGTATATATCATATCTGCTTCAAGGTTTAATTCGTAGCAGCTGTCATACATCCATCTGAGAATATGATTATATGTAAGAAGGTCTGGATTCTCAGCAAAATCCGTTCCTTCTTCGGAGCTCCTTCCTATAAAGGATTCGTCACTTGTATCATCACATGGAAATTCATCAAGGCCTGTAAGGCTTCTGTTATCTATAAGAATTGCAATCTTACAATTCTTTTTTAGATTGATCAGCTTATCGTCAAAACTGAGTGCTTCGTTTCTAACTTCTTTTATTTCATGGTAAGTTCTTCCAGGAGTGAGATTATGACTCAGAACGCCCATCCAATAAGACTCAATAGCATTGTGAATAGAATGCCAGTTCCAATACATGACACTATTTGCTCCAGATGAAAAATGACTATAGTATGCTTGTCGTATCTGGCCAGGATATGGTAACCAGCTCTGTCGTCCCTGCGACTGGGTTTCCAGAACCAGATAATTGTCTTTTTTTAGTGATCTTGTTACAGCACCACCGAAAGCTATCGTCGTTCCGTCGAATCTGTCCTGAGACAGATGATAGATATCGGTTCCGGCTATATCCATACAAGCGGCGGCTTTTTTCTGATCCACAAGGGGCTGTATTCCATATGAACTACCTATCCAGTAATAGTCAAAGTTGTGAGTAATAAACTGATCTGGACGACTGTATTCTCTTATTATATCCGCCTGCCACTTGTGAAAGTCTGTTATTACATTTCTTAAAAATGCCTTGTAAGCGGCAGAAAGACTTCCGTTTATAGTGCCTCTTATATCAGGAAAATCATCCCAGGAATCGATTCTGTTGCTCCAGTAATCAAGTCCAAACTCATGGTTGAAATCATTTATATCCGGATATTTTTCTTTTATACTATTGACAAACCTTTGCTGAATGGCAGGGCCGGCAGCATCTGCAGCTCTGGTTTCATTATCAATCTGATATCCGATTACTTTAGGATGGTCTTTTACTTCTTCCATAAGTTTTCTGATGATTCTTTCGGCATGGAACAGATAATCAGGGTTAGTAATATCCGTTAGCTGTCTGTGGCCATACAACAACTGGCCATCTTTAGTTGTAGCAAGAATATCAGGGTATTTATTTACCAGCCAGGAAGGAACGGCATAAGTAGGCGTTCCAACTATAACATTTATATCATATTTTGTGGCATAATCCAACATGCGATGGAGGTGAGAAAAATCAAATCTGTTATCAGATGGTTCCCAGGTGCTCCAGGTAGATTCCGCGATACGAATGGTATTCATGCCAGCATCTTTCATAAGTTTAAAATCAGTGTCTATCCTGTCATAGGGCATATATTCATCGTAATAAGCAGCCCCAAATAATGAATTCTTCATATTTCTTGTTTTCCTTTCTTTTATGTCTTTCGTTGCAATAAATATCTGATGTGAGCCTGAAAAAAATATTATGATGTGGGAGCCAAAAGTACCTTTTGACACTTATGTCATATCATTAGTAGTATGAAAAATATTATTGACAGTCACGTGAGCAAATGTTAATCTAAAACGAGACAACCGATTGCGCAAAGTATAGCATAGCGTTAAAACGTTGTAAAGAGTATAAATGTATAAAAATATACGTAAATGTATAAACTTATAAAATATATGAAATTAATATGTTGTTGCGCACTTATTTGTTGTTACTATTCACAGTTAACTCAAAAAGCATTCTTAAGTCCACATCGAATATTGCTTATTCTTAAGCAAGCTTAAATAAGCCTAATATTCGATGTTCTATTGCCCCATATCACATACTGATTAAAAGGAGATTCTTATGAACAGACGTTGTTTAAACTGTATGAATATATTTACTATCCCAGCAGGATATGAGAATACAAACTGCAAATGCCCTATCTGTGGCTTTGTGGAGAACACTCCTCCGGCTAAGGTCACATTTATGTATCCTGGAACCATCTTGAACAACAGATATATTATCGGAACTGTTCTTGGATCGGGTGGTTTTGGAATCACCTACAGAGCATGGGATAACACTCTTCAGAGCATTGTAGCCATCAAGGAGTTTTTTCCCCAGGGAGTAGCTAACCGAACAGATGGTGTTTCTGTATCAGTTTTTACAAGTTCTGAAAAGGAGGCCTTCGTCAATGGGCGTAGCAGATTTCTGAAGGAAGCACGTAGTCTTGCCGGTTTCAATTCTGACCCGGGCACTGTTACAATTCATGACTTTTTCGAAGCAAATGGAACTGCCTACATCATTATGGAATATCTTGATGGATGTAATATGAAGGACTACGTCAAGGCAAATAACAAATTACCTGATATAGATATGATTCTCAGAATGGCTGACTCTGTTTTAGATACTCTCAGCACCATTCATGCTTCTGGTGTTGTTCATAGAGATATCAGTCCCGATAATATATTCCTATGCAAAAATGGTACATTTAAGCTTATTGACTTTGGAGCGGTCAAACAGATAAATATGTCTGGTGAAAAATCCAAGGATGTCGTTCTGAAGGCCGGGTACGCCCCCATCGAGCAATATACTCAAGGTGGAAATATAGGTCCCTGGACAGATATTTATGCATTTGCAGCAACCTTGTATAAGCTGTCAACTGGAGTTTCACCACAGGAAGCTGTCACAAGGCCTGTTGAAGATAATCTCCAGAACCCTTGTCTTATTCGCCAGGAGCTTCCTCGTGCGATGGGAAATGCAATCATGCAGGCAATGTCAATCAAGATACAGGACCGTTTTCAAAGTGCAGCTTCTTTTAAGCAGGCACTGTTAAATCAGACCTACAACAATGTGTCCGATGCAAGGACCGTTGCAGCCCCTATGGGCTCTTACGAATTCGTTGGCAACTCATTTAGCAAAGGATTCACTAATAGTGAGTCCTCTAATGGAAATTCATTCAACAATGAATTCACTAATAAAAACTCATTCAATAATGAATTCGCTAACAATAATTCATTTAATGGTAATAAATCAGCTAATAATAGTGCAAACAATAAATCTATTATAGCTATCATTGCCATTGCCGCCGCAGCAGTTATAGTTATAACTGGTATTTTTACAATAATCGTAAGCAGTATTATTTCAAAAAACAAAGCCGAATATGCCAATAATTCTGACATTCAGGTATCGGAGCGGATTACTTCCGAAGAAACTACCACTGAGCAGACTACTTCTGAACAAACAGTTACAGAGACGATTACATATGAACAGACCACAGCAGAAGAAGTCACTACTGAAGTTACTGCTTCTGATCTGACCACACAAGCATCAACTGAAGCTGCTTCTGATAACGCAGGCTCTGCAATTCCTGCCGGTGGCCAGTGGTATGATGGAGTGCTCGGATGCAGATTCTTTGTTCCAGGAGGTTTCAATGATAACTCCTCCACAAGTGAAACAGATCAGAATACATATGTTTACTATTTTAGAAATGAATCAAATGGAATGTATATAACTGTTCGGGAAGAATATCTAAGCTACCATGGACAGAATTACTCAGAGGAAAAGGATTTTTATTTCAATAATCCTGGACCCGAAACAGTAGAATATACATATAATGATGATGATAAAAAGGTATTTGTAGTTTCTGGACACTGTGAAGAAGGCGCGCCTCTTCCTGAAGGTCCAAGAATCTATTATACAAAGGTCAAATACACTGACAGTAAATACCTAATGATTGACTTTAATTATCCTGAAGCAAACAAGCCCGAATGTGACCCCATACTTGAAAAGTTTCTCGACGATTTTGAATATTAGTCTTAAACAATAAAGTACAATAAAAAGAGACAGTTCTTATAAGCTCCCTTGGTGAGCCGTAAAGAACCGTCTCTTTTTTAATTCATTTCAATTATTTCATTTTAGAAATTATAGCTTAGATTTTTAGTCATTTCCTAGATTGAACTTATCATGAATTGCATTCATAGCACGTTCAGTATCTTTCTCGTTAATAAGAACTGTTACTCTGATTTCTGATGTAGAAATCATTCTGATATTGATATTTGCATCAAAAAGAGCTTCGAACATTTTTGCAGCAACACCTGCATTACTCTGCATTCCGGCACCTACTATAGATACCTTTGATACATTCTTATCAACATCTAAGTCTTCAAAATCCATCTGCTCTTCAATAATCTGCTTTGCAAGATCTGCATCTTCATCTGTACATGTAAATGAGATATCCTTCTTTCCATGACGACCGATTGACTGAAGAATCATATCTATATTTATATTTGCCTTTGCGAGTGCGTTGAAAAGTTTAAATGCAACTCCTGGCTCATCCTTAAGTCCTACTACTGCAACTCTGGCTGCATCCGGATCAGCAGCAACTCCGCTTACTATCATTTTTTCCATTTTACTTCCCTCCCTTACGACGGTTCCTTCATTTGTATTCAGACTTGAACGTACTACAAGACGTACTCCATATTTCTTTGCTAATTCTACAGAACGATTGTGCAGAACTCCGGCTCCAAGAGTTGCCAGCTCAAGCATTTCATCATAGGTAACCTGTTCAAGCTTACGAGCTCCCTTAACCTTTCTTGGGTCTGCTGTGTAGACTCCATCTACATCTGTATAAATCTCGCATTTATCTGCATGAAGGGCTGCTGCAATAGCAACTGCCGTAGTATCTGAACCGCCACGTCCAAGGGTTGTATAATCATCATACTTATTAACTCCCTGGAAGCCGGTAACAATAACAATCTTGTGCTGCTCCAGCTCATTTTTGATTCTTTCTGTATCAATTCTCTTAATACGCGCATTGCTATATACACTGCTTGTGTGCATAGCCACCTGATACGCATTCAGAGAAACCGCAGGAACTCCCAGACTTGCCATGGCCATAGCCATAAGTGCAACTGACTGCTGTTCACCGGTCGTCAGAATCATATCCATCTCTCTTTTTGGGGGATTAGGATTAATTTCTTTTGCCATGTCAATAAGAACATCAGTATATTTACCCATAGCAGAAAGAACAACTACAACATCATTTCCTTTTTTGTAATCTTCGATGCATCTGTTAGCGACATTAAAGATCCTGTCTCTGTTACCAACAGAGGTACCACCGAACTTCTTTACTATTAGCATAATTTATGCCTCCCGTTTATTTCTCCCCCAAATACTGACCAATACATTTTATATATTATCAACTCACCCGTCAGTTTCAATAACAATTTTAATTAAATGCAGAATGATACATTAATCACTCACACGAATACGGCTGACAAGGTCAAAACCTGCTATTGCCTGATCGAATTCTGAACCTGAAAGCACCTTAGTAATAAATGCAGTCTCGCCAAGCGATGCATCTCCTTCTAAATACTGAACCTCTCCGAAGCTTTCTTTAATCTTATCCTCAAGACCGGTTCCTTTAACTCTTACGAAGAATGGTGTGGTAAATGCATCCGCAGAACCAAGGATTCTCTTATCCTTCTTCCAGTATATCTTTGCAGTTGAGCCCTTTCTCTTAATCGCATCAACCACGTCAGAAACTACCGCACTGGCTGTTGGAAGTGAACCAGCGCCCTTGCCGTAATACATCACATCACCTAGCATGTCACCCTTTACAAGAATAGCATTAAATACATCCTTTACATTATAAAGCGGATTGTCACTATAAACCACAAATGGCGCAACCATCGCATAGGTTATGCTCGCTTCTTTTCTTGCAATACCGAGAAGCTTAATTGATGCATTGATTTTTTTAACATAATCAAAATCAGTTGTCGTAATTCCCGATATTCCTTCTGTATAAATATCCTCAAAATCAACCTGCTTCTCATAAGCAAGTGATGCAAGGATTGCAATCTTTCTGCAGGCGTCATAGCCTTCGATATCTGCTTCAGGATTTCTTTCAGCATAACCCTTATCCTGAGCATCCTTTAAAACAGTATTGAAGTCAGCACCCTCGAATTCCATTTTTGAAAGAATATAATTGGTCGTGCCATTCATTATTCCCTGAATCTCTTCAATATGATCAACTGTCAGACACTCAATGAGTGGACGAATAATAGATATTCCACCACCTACAGATGCTTCGAAGAAGAAATTAACATTATTCTCCTCAGCTATGGAAATGAGTTCTGCTCCATGTTTTGCAACAAGCTCCTTATTAGAGGTGCATGCACTTTTTCCATTATCCAGTGCGCGCTTCACAAATTGATAAGCAGGGTTTACTCCACCCATAACTTCAACTACAACGTCAACCTCTGGATCCTCCATGATAACATCAACATCATGAACGAGAACTTCTTCTACAGGATCTCCCGGGAAATCCCTGAGGTCAAGAACATATTTGACTCTTACGTCATCGCCTGCACGACGGGATATATGGCTGTTATTTTCATTTATTATCTTAAAAACTCCGGAACCCACAGTTCCGTATCCAAGAATAGCTACATTTACCATAATATATCCTCTCTTATCAGTTAATCAATCGACTATTATACACTCTGATTACTCATCTGTCTTGTCAATATTAAGCCAAGCCAGATAAGCATTTATAAATCCATCTATATCGCCATCCAAAACTCTGCCAGCATCACCCATTTCAAAGGAAGTTCTAAGGTCCTTAACCATAGTATATGGCTGAAGAACGTAGGAACGTATCTGACTGCCGAATCCATTTTCACCTGTATCACCTCTGATACCTGATAGCTGTTCATCCTGCTTAGCTTTCTCAAGAAGGTACAGCTTGGATTTAAGCATTTTCATTGCCTGATCCTTATTCTGATGCTGTGATCGCTCATTCTGACACTGTACCACAATACCGGTAGGAAGGTGGGTGATACGGATAGCCGACGAAGTCTTATTGATATGCTGTCCACCTGCACCACTGGCACGATAAGTATCAATTCTTATATCATCATCATTTATTTCAATATCTATAGAATCATCTATCACCGGCATGACATCAACCGAGCAGAAGGATGTCTGTCTCTTTCCTGCAGCATTAAATGGAGAAATACGAACCAGTCTGTGAACGCCATGTTCAGATTTTAGATAACCATAAGCATGGTAGCCTTCAACCTGAAATGTTACTGACTTGATTCCGGCTTCTTCTCCATCTAGAAGATCCAGCACAGTAAGCTTAAACTTATGCTTATCTGCCCATCTGGTATACATTCTGTATAACATACTAACCCAGTCACAGGCTTCAGTTCCACCTGCACCCGCATGGATTGTTACAGTAGCATCGTTACTGTCAAATTCTCCGGAAAGCAGAGTTTCTATACGGAATGCTTCAAATCTTTTAGTAAAGCTCTGCAGCATTTCACCCGTTTCCTGAATCAGTTCTTCATCCGAGTCCTCCTGAGCCATCTCAATCATGGTTTCTATGTCGTCAAATGCGGTCTGAATCTCATTGTAACTCTCAATCGTGCTCTTCAGCCCCTTTAACTCCTTCATGACCTGACCGGATTTTTCTATATCATCCCAAAAATCAGGAGCCTCCATAGATGCCTCAAGCTCAGTTATTCTATTTTGCTTGCCAGCGATGTCAAAGTGAATCCCTCACTTCCGCCAGCGGTGTCCTGTACTTGCCAAGCTCTAGCTTATACTCATCAAGTTCAAGCACCAAATCACCACCTTTCACAATATTCCTACTTAAATAACGATCTTCTGCATAAAATAGTTATCTAAGTGAACTCCGCCTGCCTTGAAAAGCACCCCTGTGCTTTCCAAGCACTGCGGCTTACTACGGAAAAACTGCATACAGTTTTTCCTGGGAGCTTGATTCACTGCGTGAATCAAGCTATCAGTATACGCAATAGTCCTCAGATAGCACTGACGTGCTTTCTGCGTCCTATCGCTTACTACGGAAAAACTGCATACAGTTTTTCCTAGGAGCTTGATTCACTGCGTGAATCAAGCTCTACCGCAACAATTTTTGTATTTGAGGCCGGAACCGCATGGGCATGGATCGTTTCTACCGATCTTCTTCGCTGCTCTCTTTGTTGGTTCCTTCTTTAATGTGTCATCTTTATTTGTGCCTGTTTCCTTAGCAACCTGCTCACGTTTCACTTCTTCCTGAGGCTTCAGTCTGATGTGGAACATGATACGGGCTGTCTCTTCCTTAATGGATGCAATCATTGCATTGAACATGTCATAGCCCTGAAGCTTGTACTCTACTACTGGATCTCTGTTTCCATAACCCTGCAGTCCGATACCTTGACGGAGCTGTTCCATGTCGTCAATGTTATCCATCCATTTTTTATCTACTGTTTTAAGCATTACAACTCGCTCTATCTCGCTAAGCTGTTCAGCATCTTCGAATTCTGCGTCACATCTTTCCTCATAGAGATCAAGAGCCTGTTTCTGAAGTCTTTCCTTAAGAGCGTTTGCATTTCCTTTATTCTTCTCATCATCTGTAAGCTCAATCTTTCCAAATGGAACAATTGGATCAAGCATTGCATTGAGTTCCTTCATATCCCATTCTGAAGGATCAGCCTCTGATGAAGCTATTCTTTCAACATAATCACCTACTGTATCTTCAATCATTTCGCGAACAGTATCGTGCATGTTTTCGCCATCGAGAACCTTTCTTCTCTCAGCGTAAATAACTTCACGCTGCTCATTATTAACCTGATCATATTCAAGCAGGCTCTTTCTGACAGCGAAGTTGTTGGACTCGATCTTCTTCTGAGCCTTCTCAACAAACTTGGTAATTGTCTTATGTTCAATCTCCTCACCCTCTGGAATCTTCAGAGTATCATATATACCCATAACTCTTTCAGAACCGAAGAGGCGCATCAGATCATCTTCAAGTGAAAGGTAGAACTTGGATTCACCTGGATCTCCCTGACGTCCTGAACGTCCACGGAGCTGGTTATCAATACGTCTTGACTCATGACGCTCTGTACCGATTACCTTAAGTCCACCTGCCTCACGTACTATCTTAGCTTCCTTCTCAACTATTTCATTTGCCTCTGCCTCAGCTTCCTTAATCTGCTCAGGAGTAGCCATTTCCTCTTTAATATGGTGCTTATGCAGAATATCAGGAATCATACTCTTTACATTACCACCAAGAGTAATATCAGTACCACGACCTGCCATGTTAGTTGCTATTGTAACTGCACCTGCACGGCCAGCCTGTGCAACAATCTCAGCTTCCTGTTCATGGTATTTTGCATTCAGCACATTATGCTTAATGCCTCTCTTTTTAAGAAGTCCACTGATTTCCTCAGATGCATCAATATTTACTGTACCAACCAGAACTGGTTGCTGTCTCTCATGAGCTTCAATAACAGACTCAACGATTGCATCTAATTTTTCTTTCTTTGTTTTGAAAATAGAATCGTTATAATCTATACGTGCTATAGGCTTATTTGTAGGCACTACAACAACGTCCATTCCGTAAATCTCACGGAACTCTGTTTCTTCAGTCTGGGCAGTACCTGTCATACCTGCCTTCTTTTCATATTTATTGAAGAAGTTCTGGAAAGTGATAGTAGCAAGAGTCTTACTCTCACGCTTAACCTTAACATTTTCCTTAGCTTCAATAGCCTGATGAAGACCTTCATTGAATCTTCTACCTGGCATTATACGTCCTGTAAATTCATCTACGATGAGTACCTCATCATCCTTTACAACGTAGTCCTGATCTCTATGCATGAGAGCATGAGCTCTTACAGCCTGAAGCATAGTATGGTGAATCTCAAGATTCTCAGGATCTGTAAGATTCTCGATATGGAAGAACTGCTCAATCTCCTTAACACCCTGTTCGGTAAAGACAATGAATTTGTCCTTCTCATTTACAAGATAATCTCCATCCTCTTCAATCTCAGTTCCCATGATGGCATCCATCTTACTGATTTCTGTAGAAGCAGTACCTCTCTGCATACGGCGTGCCAAATAGTCACACATTTTATAAATATCAGTAGATTTGCCACTCTGACCAGAAATAATAAGTGGTGTTCTGGCCTCATCAATAAGAATAGAGTCAATCTCATCGATGATTGCATAGTGGAGACCTCTCTGAACGAGCTTCTCCTTATATACTGCCATGTTATCTCTCAGATAATCAAAACCAAGTTCGTTATTTGTGATATATGTGATATCACATTTATATGCTTCCTGTCTTTCCTCAGTTGAAAAGTCATGCATAATAGCACTTACAGTAAGTCCCATGAATCTATGTACATTTCCCATCCACTCAGCATCACGCTTTGCCAGATAGTCATTAACTGTAACGATATGCACACCTTTACCCTCAAGAGCATTCAGATAAGCAGGCATTGTAGAAACAAGAGTTTTACCTTCACCTGTTCTCATCTCAGCAAGACGTCCCTGATGAAGAATGATTCCACCCATGATCTGAACAGGGAATGGCTTAAGACCAATAGCTCTGTATGCAGCTTCTCTTACTGCAGCAAATGCTTCAACGAGGATGTCATCCAATGTTTCCCCATTTTCAAGTCTCTTCTTGAACTCAGGAGTTTTGGCCCTCAGTTCTTCGTCGGAAAGTTTCTGCATACTTTCGTCAAGTGCCAGGATCTTATCAACAAGGGGGTTTATTTTCTTAAGTTCCCGGTCACTATGCGTACCAAATATTTTGTCAGCAAATGACATCGTTTTTCCTCCAAAATTCTATAAAATAAATATATTTAGTCATGCTTAAAATAAACCATTTAACTACTATAACAAAAAAAATATCGCTAATCAACTATAACTTATAAATAGTCCTCTGGAATTGCATACCATTTTCCTTTAACTTTGTACGATATAAATCTTATGGTTTCATCATGCCAGTCGCTGCTCCCATTTTCTCTATAGTCAAATCCGGCAACGATATCATATGCATCCTCAATCACGAGTTCCACATCCATCTGTTTAATAAGTTTTCTTTCAACCTCTTTCATATAGGTGCGGTTAAGCTGTTCCTTCTGGGCTATCTCAGCCTTCTGTATCTCAACATTGTCATCCATATAATATCCATATTTATCATCCACAGCCGCATACAAGTCATCATAGCCAAAGGCTTTAAGATCACCCTTTCGTGCAGCCTCATTTGCCGCTCTTTCCATTCTCCTCGGCATCATTACCGAAACAACCTTTCTGTTATCCCCAGAGGAAAGAGCATTAAAGAAATGATTGACAGCACCCTTATAAGTTGATGCTCCCCTTATATTAAATGCAATTAACAGGGCTGCTATAAGCATTATCCCGGAGAAAATAAAAGGCACAAATATCAGAGGATTTATCTTTCGATGTTTTGAGGTTGGACCATCATACTGCCTTGTAGTATATGTATATTGCCTTCCATTATTGGGATGGCTATATCTCGGATCATACTGGCCACTGTGCTGAGTCCTGTACTGAGCATTCTGCTGTCCATACTGTCTATCATATCTTCCATTCATTTCTGGTCTGTCTACTCTGGTAGATTCCACAGTTTTTATCCTTGCTTCGCCTTGTATTATATCTCCTGTGGGCATACCGCAGTTACTGCAGAAGGTATCTTCATCATTTAGTTTTTGTCCACATCTGGTACAATACTTCATACAAGCTAACCCCTGAAACTCAAAAATATAACAGTGGAAGTTTGTTAACCAGACTCCCACTGTCAATTTCATTTAAATATCATGTTCTTTAGTTTAGAACCAGTAAATTGTTTGTTAATAATATCATTTTAGAACTCTGGCTCAATAAGTCCGTAGGTATTTCCTTTTCTCTTATATACAACATTGACCTCATTTGTTTCAGCATTTCTGAATACGAAGAAGCTGTGACCAAGAAGTTCCATCTGAACACATGCATCCTCTGGATACATAGGTTTTACACCAAACCTCTTACTTCTGATGATCTGAATCTCATCATAGTCCTCTGTGTCTTCTTCCTCAAGGAATCTATCCTGGAAGTATGCTGCGTCCTGATTCTGATCAATGATTTTCTTCTTATATCTTACAACCTGGCGCTCAATAATCTCTGCAACCATATCTATTGATACATACATATCATCACTAACCTGTTCAGCTCTGATAATATGTCCCTTCAAAGGAATTGTAACCTCTATCTTTTGTCTCTCCTTCTCTACAGATAGAGTAACCTGTGCCTTAGCATCCTCCGCAAAAAACTTCTCAAGTCTGCCAAGCTTATCATAAATCGCTGATTTCAGTCCCTCTGTTAAATCAATGTTTTTTCCTGAGATGTCATATTTCATAGTTTTGTTCTCCTTCTCGCTAGATTACGTATCAATCATTCCCCACTCAGCACATTGTCAGATAATCAAACACGATGTATGGTATCTATCGATTATATACTATACTTTTTTCCATAAAACAATGCACTAGTTCCAATAAGATAATACGTTACAGAGATTATAACACATCAATGCATATCATTCAATCGTAACCGCTGATTTTTTCATATTATACTGTTTTTGTCAAGGTCGGATTTCCATTAAATTTTCGATAAAAACTTCTGTTTTTTTACATTTTTGTTACAAAGTAACGAATTTTTTTTATTTTTGGAGATTCAAAAAATCAACTTATGTTTACCCCGAAAATGTGGATAATGTGGATAACTTTGTTAATAACCCGATTTTATTGGCTTTTCAAATATAGTTATCCACAACTCACTCCATCTGATTATGTATATTATGGTCAACCATCCTTTTGATTTTTTGTTAAAATCGCACAAAAAATGTACCAGAGCATTTCACACAACACTCTGGTACATATTATTACATTTCTGTTTCTTTTTTATCGGTCTTATATAAGAGCTTATTGATGGTTAATTATGAACCGATAAGTCTAACTGCCTTAACAGGTGTTCTGTAATTATATACAGAAGTCTTGATACCATCTCTGGAGTTAGAAGCATGTACAACCATTCCATCTCCAATATAAAGTGTAACGTGACCTATCTCATATCCATTGCTGTAGAACAGAAGGTCTCCAGGCTGAAGATCTGAAAGGCTTACTTCTGTACCATAATTAGCCTGTAATTCTGCATCATGTGGAAGTGAATATCCAAAATGAGCATATACGCTAAGTACGAATCCTGAACAGTCAGCACCGTCTGTAAGGCTTGTTCCACCCCATACATATGGGTTGCCTACAAACTGAAGAGCAAAGTTAGCAACCTGCTGTCCGAGAGAAACATCATCTGCTGAAGATGAATCTGATGAATCACTTGCATCACTGCTTTCTGAGCTGCTATCGCCTGATTCGCCATCATCTACATTGCTGTCATCTGTGCTTCCATCATCTGTATTGCTGTCGTCTGTACTTCCATCATCTGTATTGCTGTCGTCTGTACTTCCATCATCTGTATTGCTGTCGTCTGTACTTCCATCATCTGTATTGCTGTCGTCTGTGCTGCCATCGTCAGTATTACTATCGTCTGTACTACCATCATCTGTATTACTGTCGTCTGTGCTGCCATCATCTGTATTGCTGTCATCTGTGTTACTGTCGTCTGTGCTGCCATCGTCAGTATTGCTGTCATCTGTGTTACTATCATCTGTAGTACCATCATCTGTGTTAGCATCATCTGTAGTACCGTCATCTGTGTTAGCATCATCTGTGTTAGCATCATCTGCAGGTGCAGCATCACCATTTTCATCAGGACCAGCAGCTACGCCAAGATTTCCAAGGCCATCATCATTTGAACCATCAGCAACTAAAGAACTGCCCTCGCCATTTGAAGATTCTGAATTATTCTGGCTCTCATTTAATGCCTTCTGCTCATCAAGATAAGCAAGCCATGCTCTATCTGCTTCTTCCTGTGCGATTCTGTCTGCCTCTTCCTGCTCTTCAACAGAAACTGCTCTAGGGTTATCATATACTATAGTAACGAACTCACTTCTAACGAATCCCTGAAGGTCATCATCAATTCTAAGCTCAACCCAGTCATTACTGTTGCTGTATACATAGTACTCTTCACCTTCTGGAATAAGAGTTACACAGTCGCTGTTCTCATCCTTTGATTCACGAACCTTAAGTGTAACAGTGTTAACAGTAGCATATCTATCGATACCATTGTTATCACTCCACTCACCAGCATCATCTCCATAAAGAAGGAACTCATTTGCTATATATCCTACACAACAACCTGACTCGATTTTTGTCCACTCTTTGCCGATTTCGTCTACTAAACAGATTCCACCATTCTGAAGATAACCAATAACCTCTGAATCTGTACTATCTTTTTCTCTGATATTTACCTGTCCGTCGCAAACTACTACTGCTCTATCCTGGAACTGTGGATAAACCTTAGCTTCTACTGAAGACTTCTTTTCTGACTTAGCATCATTTGAAGAAGCTTCCTCTACCGGCTTTTTCTCCTCAGTCTTTGCTGCAGGTGCCTTTTCTTCCTTTGTAGCAGCTCCCGCTGTGAGCTCAGCAACTGGATCAGATGAATTACCATTCTTGATGTATTCACCAACCTTTCCAGTTATTCCTACATTAGATTTGTCATACTTTTGTCCTGCCTGTGAAGTAATATTTGCTCCTGACATTCCAACGAGAAGTCCAGCTGATAATCCAACTACTAGAATTCTCTTTGATGGTTTATACATTATGTAACCTCCTAAAGTTATTTTTCCCACTATATATTGTGGTTTATTACAATTGTTTTACATTTTCGTCTTAATTGTTACAAAATTGTTACAAGACCTATGATACCACTAAAGGGGTCTCTTGTCAACATAAAATTCCTGTTTTATATAATTATGGTAACTGTTTGATAATATTCACAGTTGACACAAAGCAGACTCTTAAGTCCTCATCACATACCGCTTATTCTTATGCAAGCAGTCACAGGCATATATTCATAATTCATATCAACTGTGAATAATAACAACTATTCTTGAAAATACAACTAATCTGTGCTAATCTTGTTACTGTTGTTTGAACATTTAATGAAGAAATTAATATAGGAATATTAATATAAATGAAAAGACATAATCTTTTTAAAACTTTTTTAGCCATTTCATCCTGCAAAATAACCAGGCTTGCTCTTCGCCTTGTACATCGTGGTGGGACCGCTCTGCCAGGTCGTGTCGCTCTTAGTTTTGATAAGAGAATTCTCGAAGTGGTATCGCGTGGTATGGAAATCATCGTTGTCACAGGAACCAATGGTAAAACAACCACATGCAGCATGCTGCGAAATGCTTTGCAGGAATCCGGTATTGAACCTCTGTCAAATGTCAGCGGTGCCAATCTGACTTCTGGTATCACAGCCGAATTTGCGTCCCAGGCTACTCTCACTGGTAAACCAAAGAAAAAGTATGCTATTGTTGAGTGTGATGAAGCCGCTCTTAAAAGGGTTGTCCCTCTCATTAAGCCAAAAGCGATTGTTGTCACCAATCTGTTCAGGGACCAGTTAGACCGTTATGGAGAAATCATGAACACATTGAAGGAGCTTAGAAGAGGAATCAGATCCGTTCCTAAAGCTATACTCTGCCTCAATGCTGACTGCTCACTCACAGTCTCTCTGGCACAAGGACTTCCAAATCCCGTATATTATTATGGTATATCTGTTCCTTCACCCGAATCGGAAACAGGTGCTATTTCAGATGCAAAATATTGTATTAAATGTGGTGCTGAATATGAGTATGACTTCCATACCTATGCACACCTTGGTGGATTCAGATGTCCAAAATGCGGTTACAAGCGCATTTCTCCTGATATGGAAGTATCGTCAATAGACAAATTCTCCGATAAAGGTACAGATATAAGAATATCTTATCATACACCGGCATCAGAGAATCATCCTTCAGAAAAGAAATCTGAAATGCTTCATATTGGTCTACCCGCATTATATAATGTATATAATGCAATTGCTGCTATCGGTGCATATGATGCAGCAGGCTGGAATAAGAATGATATCATCCAGTCTCTCGCTAACGTTAATTCCAGCTTTGGACGTATGGAGAAATTTACATATAATGATACAGAGACTCAGATAATTCTAGTCAAAAATCCCGCAGGCTGTAATCAGATAATGTCCTATCTTTCTTCTTTAAAAAATGATTACGTTGCTGTATTCTGCCTGAATGATAAGACTGCAGACGGCCACGATATCTCCTGGATATGGGATGCTGATTATGAAAAAATCACGCAGGATCCTTATTGCAAACAGATTTTTGTATCCGGAACAAGAGCAAATGATATGAAAGTCCGATTAAAATATGCAGATGCCCCGGATAATGATATTATTCTTATTAATGATAAAAATAAACTTATAAAGGAAGCAACAGCCAGCCAGCTACCGGTTTATTTTCTTCCTAATTATACCTCCATGCTTGAACTGCGCTCTGTTCTAAGTGCCGCAACAGGCAGACGTGAATTCTGGAAGGATCCGAAGGCTCGCTAATGCGGCATTAATATAGAAGATAATTTATAAAACAAGAATTTCATGAGAGGAAATCTTATGTCAGATACTATTTTAAATATCTGTCATCTGTACCCCGAGGTATTAAACCTTTATGGTGACAGGGGCAATATACTCTGCCTTGAAAAAAGGCTAAAATGGCGAAATATTAAGTCATCAGTGACTGAAGTAAAAATTGGTGACACCATCAGCCTGAATGATTTTGATCTTTTTTTCATCGGTGGCGGACAGGATTTTGAACAGGAAGTGCTATTAAAGGATCTTCGATCCGGAAAGGGCAGCAACCTCGTTGCAGCCATAGAAGACGGAAAAACCTTCCTTTGCATCTGCGGAGGTTATCAGATGCTGGGACATTATTACGAAACCAAAGACCACGAGAAAATGGAATTCCTGGGTGCCATTGATTTTCATACAGTAGCCAGTAACAACCGTATGATAGGGAATTTTGCATTCAAATGCACCGATAATTCTGGCGGAAGTACAATTGTTGGTTTCGAAAACCATAGTGGCTGCACTCACCTTGGAAATGGTGTTGAACCCCTTGGAAACATTTTAAGCGGACATGGAAATAATGGTAAGGATAAAACTGAAGGCGTCAGATACAAGAATGTTTTCGGTTCTTACAGCCACGGGCCTATCCTTCCTAAAAATCCAGAGTTTGCTGATTATCTGATAAAAACCACTCTCGAACATAAATACGGTCACGCAGAGCTTACTCCTCTCGATGATAGTGCTGAGAAAAATGCTCATGACCACATTTTAAATCTTGTTCTTAAGGGAAATACAAGTGGAGATTAATGAATAAAATGGAATCCGAAAACAAGCATTTACAAACTAAAATCTTCGACTGCTCTGAAAATGACTTAGCCAAAGCAGCTGAAATCTTAAAATCAGGCGGACTTGTAGCATTTCCAACTGAGACCGTATATGGACTTGGCGGTGATGCATTAAAACCTGATGCAAGCAAGCACATTTATGCAGCAAAAGGAAGACCATCTGATAATCCTCTTATTGTTCATATAGCCGATACAGAATCTGTATATGAACTTGCTGCAGCCGTCCCTGAAAATGCAAAGGCTCTCATGCAGGCCTTCTGGCCCGGTCCACTCACGATCATTCTTCCCAAGAAGGATAGTGTTCCTCACGAAACAACCGGCGGACTAGATACTGTTGCAATTCGTATGCCTTCTCATCCGGCAGCGATGGAACTGATAAGAAAAAGCGGAGTCTATATCGCTGCTCCATCAGCAAACACCTCTGGAAGACCATCGCCTACAACAGCAGAGCATGTAATAGAAGATCTATCGGGTAAAATAGAGGCTATAATTGATGGAGGGCCAGTTGGTATTGGAATCGAATCTACTATTGTAGATCTTACGGAAGATGTTCCAACAATACTTAGACCAGGATATATCACTAAAAGAATGCTAGAAGAAATCGTTGGTGAAGTCAGAATCGACAGAGCGATAATCGAGCCAGATCCAAATCTTCGCCCCAAAGCCCCAGGCATGAAATATACGCATTATGCTCCATCCGGCGAGCTTACTATAATAGAAGATTCTAAAACACCCGAGGCTGTTACAGAAAATGTAATAAATAAAATAAATGAGCTGGTTGAGGAATATAAAAATGTTGAACCTCAGTCTATGTGCCCCAAAGTTGCGGTACTTACTACTGCTGAAAACCAGCATTTGTATCATACTAAAAATATTATTTTACTCGGTGAAAAATCAGATGGAGTTACAGTTGCATCAAAGCTCTATGCAGCGCTTAGAGAATGTGATAAACTTGGGGTAGATTACATTTTCAGCGAAAACTTCAACAGGGATGAACTAGGTGGAGCTATTATGAACCGATTGCTGAAGGCCGCTGGGCACAGAGTGATACACGTGTAGGAGCATTTAATTTAGAATCAATAATAAATCATATAAGGAAGGTGAAAAGTATTATGAAAATATGTATTGGATCAGACCATGGTGGATATCTGTTAAAACAGGAAGTTATAGCACACCTGAAGGAAAGAGGTTTTGAAGTTACCGATGTTGGATGCTACAGTGAAGAATCCTGTGATTATCCTGTATATGCAAAACCTGTTACAGATGCTATAAAAGATAAATCAGCTGATTTCGGAATCCTTATCTGCGGAACTGGTATCGGTATGTCTATGGCAGCCAACAAAGAAGAAGGCATCAGAGCAGCCCTTTGCCACGATGTATTCTCTGCACAGGCAACCAGAGAACATAATGATGCAAACATTATCTGCATGGGCGCCCGCGTAGTTGGTCCGGGACTTGCACTTATGATTATCGACAAATTCCTCGATACACCATTTTCAAATGATGAAAGACATCTCAGAAGAATAAGAATGTATTCATAAAAATAGAGGGTGCTACGCACCCTCTATTTTTATTACAGTTCTGCAAGTGTCTGCAGTGCATTATCTTCGATTATTTTACGATAATGTTCATCTATATAGTATTTAGTTGCATAATTAAACTTATATGGCACAGCAAACTCACCCAGCGATTCACACAGATACTGGAATTCCTGAGGTGTATTTCTATTATGGTGCACCACAAGAAAATAGGTTTTATCATCAAATGATTTATAAAGCGTGTTATCACTATCATAATAACTACGGGAAATATTTGCAACGGTGATAAACTTCTCCAGATCATCCGCAGTATAAATCATATACGGAAGAACCTTGCCGGTTTTATCATCAACAGGTCTTGATAATACATCCTCCTCTTCATTTTCTGCTTCCCCACCAAGCTCAACCTCGCCTGTTTTCAATGAACGCGCCATATCCATAGCCTGTTGTTTAAGTTTCTGGATATAAGAATATTTTGAATCAGGATTCTCTTCATCGACCTTAGTCACAAGAAAAACAATGCAATCCTTGTTAACGGGAATAGCTTCGATAACTATCGGCTGTTGTTCCGTTTCAAAACCAAACTCTTCTTTGGCCTTTTCCATCATATATTTAACTAATTCTTCTGTTTTTTCAGAATCACCTGCAAGCTCTGCAATAGTAATACCGCCTTCCGGAAGGTCATTACTCCATACAGTAAACCTGAGCTGATTTTCACTTAATCTCTCAATCTTCATAGACTACATAATAACATAAAATTTAAATTCGTAAAGCAAAAATTATAGTTTTCAAGGATATTTCACTAACAGTTCATCATTATCCGCTTGCAAACTATAACCGCATCTGTTACTATAGCTCTTGAGTAATATCTTTAATATCTGTTTTTCAAGAGCCTGTTCAGGCAATTTTCCCGACTGCATATTTTTTTAATGTGTGTTTTTTGCGTGCGTTTATAACATCACAAACCAGACAAATTATGTTTGCACCTTTTTGCATATTGAAAATGCATTTGCACGCACACTACATGCAGACGGAGGATGAGGTGATGCCTGACTAAAATGATATGAAAGCCATATAATATGATGTGGGTGTCATATAATATTGGCAAATCAAACTATGTGCTCAGCTAATAAATATATACGACGAACAAAAAGGATAACCTTTCAGACCACAAAAATCAGAGTATAATCCCCTAATTATACTCATCCATATATTTATTACTGAACGCAACATTATTATTCACAGTTAACTCTGAATACAGTCTTAATTGCTGACAAAACTGCTACAAAAAAGGTGACATCCGGACGCTTAAGTATCCTGATGTCACCTTATAATATTTTTAGAATCCCAGATCATCATTTACAAGAATGACATGCATTCTGTCAGGATGTCTCTCAAGTCTTGTTACCAGTAAATTGCAGCAAATGGAATCCATTGATTTACAATCTGCGCAGGTTCCTGTGGTTCTGCAAGGAGTAGGTTTGTCAAAGCGCTGTGCATTTATCGGAGCAGCTTCATTTCTAACTCTATATACAGCAGCATCAAAATCCTTGGTAACCTTATTAAGTCCAACAATCATTATAACCTTTTCAGGACCATAAGCTATGCAGGATACTCTGTTTGAGTTTCCATCAAGATTAACCAGGATACCATCCTCTGTGATAGCATTTGTACTTGTCAGATAAACATCACTGCCATAAACCTTCATGTCTATCTGTTTACGTTCTGCCATATCCTTTGCACTGGTTCTGTCATATACAGTATAATCCCCCTCAAGAACTGCCTTCTTCAGACCGATTTCTGCAATAGACATTGAACCGCCCCAGCCTATGGTTGAACCTGTAGGAATCATATCCAATGCCATTTTCAAAGCATCTTCCTTAGTTTCAGCATAATATCCATTCATATGTCTGGACTTAAGACCCTTTATAACTGTTTCTGCAAGGAGTCTGTTACGAATAACCTTGTTCTCGTTCATATATATTATACCTCCTATACGATATTAAAGAAAAAAGACGCCAAAAAGGCGTCCTTAACTTTTTATTATTTGATTAGCCTTCTTCGATAGCTCCAACAGGGCAGTTGCTTGCGCAAGCTCCGCAAGAAATACATGTATCGCCATCGATAACGAACTGTCCGTCACCCTCTGAAATAGCACTAACTGGGCAATTTCCAGCACATGTTCCGCAAGAAATGCAAGAATCGTTTATTACGTAAGCCATGATAATATCCTCCTTTAAAGTTTGACTTGATAAATATGTGACAATTATACTACACGCCCAAACGGTTAGCCAACACAAACCTTGATTCCATTTTACCCTCAGGCCGATGCAGATGTTACTATTCTCGTTTAACTCAAAAAGCTTTATAAATCTATACTTACCTTATAAACCTCCTGCTTAGGTATATTTCGCTCTGATGCGACCTTTTTAACTGCCTCTTTCTTGCTGAGCCCCTCCTCAATATATTTTTGAAGATGCTGTTCAATAGTAAGATTCTCCCACAAAACCTTTTTTTCTTCTTCTAGTTCTTCCTGTGTTTTTCCTTCTATTACAAGTACATATTCACCTCTTGGTTCAGCTCCGCCGTCCTTATACATAGCAGCAGCCTCCCCCAGGGTTGTTTTAAAATAGTTCTCATGTTTTTTAGTAAGCTCTTTACATATTGTAATGCTTCTTCTCTCTCCCAGTTCTTCTTTAAGAAGCTCAAGAGTTTTTATCAGTCTATGTGGTGCTTCATAAAGAATTATAGTTCTTTGCTCAATTTTAAGCTGATCTAAAATACACCTCATTTCTTTCTTATCCTGAGGAAGGAAAGCTTCAAATGCGAATCTTCTCGTCGCCTGTCCCGATGCAATGAGTGCATTTATTCCCGCAACTGCACCTGGAACCGGAACAACAGTAATTCCATTTTCAATACACATACTTACCAGAACCTCACCAGGGTCCGATATTCCTGGAGTTCCTGCATCTGTAATGAGCGCTATATTTTGTCCACTCTCCAGCTTTTCTATCAATACCTCCGCTTTTTCATACCTGTTAAACTCATGGTAGCTGGTCATCGGAGTTTTTATTTCAAAATGATTCAGAAGCTTGAGACTATTCCGGGTATCCTCTGCAGCAATAATATCAGCTTCTTTCAGAATCCTTATAGCTCTAAAGGTCATATCCTCAAGATTTCCTATGGGAGTAGCCACAAGATAAAGTGCACCAGAAGTTTTAATATTTTCACTACCCGTATTATTTATATTTTCTTTACTACTATTAATACTATTTTTATTAGCTTTTTTTCCCATTCTTTGTATGATACTCCATTGCAAATCCGAAACTGAGATTGCTATTCACAGCTTACTCTGAATTCACTCTCTATTCATCCTTAGAAGCAAAATCATTTGCCATACATTTTTAGTAATTCTTCTGTATATGTTCCATCTTTGTTATATACAATCAGGGTAGGAAGAATCCGACATTCTTTTCCAGCTTCCTTGATGCCTTCTATAAGAACAAGATTAGGTTCCTTATCCGAGTAGGGCTGAACCAGCATAAGTCTTTTAGGCTCAAGTCTGTAACGCACCATCATTTCCATTATTTCCGGAAGACGGGTTGGTCTATGTACCATGGAGAATATTCCTCCTGTTTTTAGCACATAGGCTGCACCACTTATTATGTCTTCAAGACTTGCAAGTGCTTCATGTCTGGAAATGTAAATGGTATCACTTTCATTCTTCAGCCCCGAATTCTCCTTCATATAGGGTGGATTCGATGTAACTGCTGAAAAGCTTGCAGGTGAAAACAGTTCACGAATATTTCTGACGTCTCCCTGAATAATATTCATGTAGCCCTTTTTTACATTATCACCCTTTCCACCATCCAGGACTTCACTTTTTTTGTTTTCCATTAATAAGTCGGATGGCAAAATCGCTTTATATTTTTCATATACATCCGGTCCGGCAACATTATTTAGAATCGTACTTCGAAGGGCCATATCGACCATATTTTCCTGAATTTCAAGTCCTGTCCAGCTTCTGCCTTTACTTTTTGCAGCAAGAAGAAGTGGAACAATGCCTGTTCCGGTTCCAATATCCAGAACGTTCCCTCCTGACTTTACTCTTGCAAAATTAGCAAGCAGTACCGCGTCCATTCCAAAACAGAAACAAAATGGGTTCTGTATTATACGGAACCCATTTATTTCAAGATCATCTATTCTTTCGTTTTCTCTAAGAAGCTTGTCTTCTACCATACGGTTATGTTACCTCTTTTTCAGTTGTGCCAGGAAGCCCTAATCAAACTTTGATCCACCTTCAGCTCTTTCAAGTGCTTCAAGTGCAGCCAGCTCTTTATTCTCTTCCTTATCTCTCTTATCGTTTTTATGCCTTTTCCTTGGCTTAAACTTGAGATCCTCAACCTTGTATTCAACAGCGTCCTTATTACCTTCATCATCAGTAACAATGATTCTGACAGTTTGACGCATAACATTTACGTTTGCTACAGTACCACGAGTACCATCCTTTGAGGTTACCTCATCACCAACTCCAGGCATTCTGGAATTAAGATATTCATATGTATCCTGCTCATGTTTAAGACAGCACATAAGTCTGCCACAGACTCCGGAAATCTTAGTAGGATTCAAAGATAAGCTCTGTTCCTTTGCCATTTTTATTGAAACCGGTATAAATTCAGACAGATAGCTGTGACAACAGAGCTCACGTCCACACATTCCGATTCCTCCGGAAATCTTTGCCTCATCTCTTACACCGATTTGTCTAAGCTCAATTCGTGTTCTGAACACAGAAGCAAGATCTCGAACAAGTTCTCTAAAATCAACTCTTCCGTCTGCGGTAAAATAGAAAAGTACTTTGCTGTTATCAAAAGTATATTCAGCTGCTATAAGCTTCATCTTCAGACCATGTTCCTGAATCTTCTTCATACAGGTATCAAAAGCCTGACGTGATTTTTCGATATTAGCTTCGTATTGCTGGGTATCTTCCGGAGTGGCTTTTCTGAGAATCGGTTTAAGACCTGATATTCTTTTAGGATCTGAAATCTTCCGACGCCCAAGAACACATTTTCCGTATTCTACTCCACGCGCAGTCTCTACTACTACATTGTCGCCTTGCTGAACATGAATATCCAGCGGATCAAAAAAGTATATTTTGCCGTTAGCTCTGAACCTAACGCCTATAACTTCCTTCATAAATTCAAGTTACTCCTTTATTTTTCCTTAAGTGTCATTATCAGAAGTCTCATAATATCTTCCATTTTGGCATTTGCATTTATACGAGCCTTCGCATTTATTATGGACTGAGATTTGGCCTCAAGTTCATTAAATGAAAGATAGTTGGACTGTTCTCGAATGATACTATACTGTTCCTTGAACAGAATCTTGTCAGGATTACCTGTTACTTTCAGCACAAGTATATCTCTGTACCACATCATCATGAGATCGAGATATTCATTGATACTCATCTTGAATGAGCTGCAGTGCTGAAGTGTATCGGAAATATCCTCCATATCCATATCAAAAATATTTGTCTCAAGCTTAATAACCGACTGAATAAGTTCTTCATACTCCTCATTTGTTGCAAGAAGAACTGCCTTGCCAAGATTACCCTGAGCATATTCAACAGCAAACTTTATCTTCTTCTCGTCAACATCGTAATTCTGAAGAAGATAATCACGAATATCCTTCTCTTTAATTGGTCTGGTTGTAATAGTCACACACCTTGATCTTATCGTCGGAAGAAGTTTTTCAACATTTGACGTAAGAATGAGAATGACTGCATATTCAGGTGGCTCTTCAATAGTTTTTAGAAGGGCATTCTCTGCTGACTCAGTCATCCTATCAGCTTCTTTGATTATGTAAACCTTATATTTGCTACTATAAGGTTTTATCTGCATTGAATCAACAACCTGTTCACGTATCTCTTCTACAGAAATGGTATTTGGTTTCTCATGAGTCACATATATGATATCTGGATGATTACCACTTTCAGCCTGTTTACATGACTTGCACTCACCACAGGATTCTGATCCACCATTTTCACATTGAAGAGCCTTAGCAAAGCTATGAGCCAGAACGGATTTACCGCTTCCATCTTCGCCCCCGATTATGTATGCATGACTAACCTTATTTTGCTCTATATTACTTCTGAAATGACTTATTATATCTTCATGACCTATTATATTCTTAAAATCCATAGCATCACCTCATGAATCGATCGTTACATCAGAACACTAATATACTCCTTTATCATACCACATATCTCATCAATAGGCAAAGTCGCATCTATAGTTTTTATTCTTTCTGGGAATTTCTCCGCCATCTGTCGGTATCCCTCAGCAACCTTTCTATGAAAATCAAGGCTTTCCAGCTCCATTCGATCCAGTTCCTTCTGATCCTTCTTGCGGCTGATTCCCACTTCTGCAGGAAGATCAAGGAGAAATGTAACGTCAGGCATATATTTTCCGATTGCAAGTTTATTGACCTCATAAACTGTATCGACTCCCAAGCCACGTGCCATCCCCTGATAAACAAGTGAAGAATCCACGAACCTGTCACTGATAACAGCCTTCCCATTATCGATCGCAGGACCAACAAGCTCTGCTATAAGCTGGGCTCTGGCACTGGCATAAAGGAGCATTTCTGTAACAGATGACATTTCTGTATATTCTTTATTTAAGATTATCTCCCTGATTGCCTCGCTTATTACTGTACCTCCCGGTTCTCTAGTAATAAGAACTTCATAGCCTTCGCCCTCCAGATATTCCTTAAGAAGTGCTATCTGAGTAGATTTGCCGGAGCCATCCGGTCCTTCCATTGTAATGAATAAACCTTTTTTCATATGCATTTATACCTTTCAGATACTTAATAAAAGTTGCGCTACACGCTATAAGAAATGAACAATTGTTCTATAAGACCAGATTCCTGCAATGCCTTCATAGTTTGAGTCACATTTTCTTCATTATCATATATTCCGAATACTGTAGGTCCACTTCCGCTCATCATAGCTCCAAGAGCTCCGTTTCCACGCATTATTTCTTCAAGCTGCCCAATCTCAGGGTGGTTCTCAGCCGTTACATATTCCAAAACATTTCCGAACTTTTTTGTTATCCCCTCCAGATTCCCACTATAAATCGCATCAACCTGTCCATCCACGTCAACTTCTTTATAGTTTTTATCTCCGGAAAGGAGCATCTTATCATACCCGCCATAAGCTTCTGCAGTTGAAACAGAAATCTTAGGCTTTGCAACCACAAAAGTGCATTCAGGAATATTCGGAAGCCGGGTAAGTACTTCTCCTATACCTTCAGAAAGTGCAGTACCTCCCATTATGCAGTATGGAATATCAGCACCAAGCTTCACTCCCATTTCCATTAACTGCTCATCCATAAGACTAAGCTCGAAGAGCTCATTCATACCTTTAAATGTTGCAGCTGCATCACTGCTTCCACCTGCCATTCCAGCTGCGATCGGGATATGCTTTTCAAGCGTGATTATTACTCCAGCCTGAGGTTTCTTCTTCCATACATAACCTTCAAGCATCATCCGGGCAACTCTATACACCAGATTATCCTCTCCAAGAGGAAGTGTGCCAAGGTTTGACATTCCACCATCTTGAATTCCCCTGTCATCCTTCAAAAATATCTTAATATCTCCACTATTTGTTTTTTCAAATGTAAGAATGTCAGCAATATCCAGTGACTGCATTACCATCCTCACCAGATGGTAACCGTCCTCCCTTCTACCCGTTATGTCCAAAGTAAGATTGACCTTTGCATAAGCTTTCTTTGTAATCATAGTATTTCCTTTTTATAATCAGGTTCAATATTCTATCATTATTCTTCAAATGTGATATTACCTTCTTCATCAATGTTGAATACCACTGAATCAGTCATATAATAATCACCATAAATATCATCTATTCCGAACGAATAGCCATAGTCTCCAACATAAAGTGGTCCATAGTTTATCTCTACATTACCACTGACTTTGAATTCATCTCCCTGATAATAGTCCTCAGCGTAATCCTCTTCACCACTCTTTATATAGTTATATATCGGAACAATCACGTCACCATCCTTAAGCTTTGTGATTTCTCTTGAAGATGCTCCATTTTCATCGATACCATCCCATGCACCTTCAATAGTAACATTGCCATCACTATCCTGAATAAGTCGAAGATTTGTTTCTTCTCCATTAAGCAGAACAGGAGATGTATATACTATATCATCGCCACTATCATAAACTATATAAGTTGCAAGATTCTGTCCATCAGGAAGTGACAGCCAGTATCCATCAAATCCATCTGAGAATTCGCCTGTATCCCAGCTTCCATTTACATCATAGGTTTCTCCTATTTCTATCAGATCATTATTTTCTGATATCTCGTAAATGTAAGCAAATACTCCACTTGCATTATCTATCGAATCACTGGCAAGTTTAAAGCAATAATATCCATCCTGATCAAATCCAGGTTCTTCTTCAAACTTAATAAGTGGGCTTTCTCCAGTGATTTCGTAGTTATCGGCATAGCTCCAGTGATCATTTACATTTTCACTATTTTCTGAGCTGGTATCTCCAGTTCCTTCATCCTCTGGCTCATCATATGTTTCATCGCCAGCCTCAGTTTCATCACTGATATCTTCTGACAGCCAGCACCAGAAATCTTCCAGAATTGAATAATCATCTGCATCAGAACTGTCTTCTCCGGAATTTCCATCTTCAGTATCATTGCCTGAGTTTTCATCCTCCGAATCCTCATATGAACCTTCATCTGTGTCATCACTGAACAGATAATCCAGAAGATCATCAAAGGATTCATCATCTGTGCTTTCATTTTCATACCAACCACAGGAATCACCACTACTCCACCAGTAGTCTTCATCATAGTTTTCTGTGCTACCGCCATTAACAGCACTATTATTCTGTCTATCTACAAATGAGATATAGTACGGACTTACACATACTGAACCAAATGTAGTAAGCTCGGAAGATCCTTGTACACACAAAGGATAATATGTTGAAAGACCTGTAGCGCTCTTATGAGTCTTGCCAGATATTTTATAGATAACTGCTGAGTTAATTGCTGATATAACCGCATCGCCGCCTTCAACCTTTGAAGAGCAAGCTGAAATAAGTCCTCCCATATCCACCATATTGGTATATCCCTCAGAACGGTTATTTCCGCCATAATTGTCTACTGCTTCAATATTTCTTGTACATTCCGATAAAACATTAGCATCAGCAGTTGCATTGTAGAGGTTCTCAGCAAATGTATTAAAGCTGGTTACAATGTCATCAACCTTGGACAGATCTATGACAGACATAGTTGCAATATCATCATCCTTTACTTCCTCACAGGATTTAAGGAAGCTGTCACTTACAGTTTTTCCAAGCGTAGCGCCATCTGCTCCAGGATTATCAGCAAGGAAGTTACCTATAGCGGTATAATCCCATCCACTACCTGGCTCCATTTCCTCAGAACCGTACATATAGTTCGAATAAGAAGCAAGAATATTTGCAGTTTCAATAGTACCCATGAGACATGCATCAAAGCCTACAAATTCAAACTTAGTAGACATTGACGAATAAACGCTAAGAAGTGCCGAATCAATTTCTTTTAAATCAAGAGAATCGCTATCATATCGCTCATCAAAGCAAACTCCTGATATACTTCCACCACCATGGTTCCAGAATACGACACCCATTTTTTCTGAGTTATAATTCTGAACTCCCCAGCTCAGAAAGTCAGAAAGTACACTTGCATCACCCATGTTTGATATTGAAGCTTCATCTGCAAGTTCCATTTTGCCATTTTCAATTACATATCTCTGAAGTGAAGAAGCGTCCACATCATTCTGCCACTCTGAAGCTCCCCCTGTTTCAACTACGAATCGTACATTATCACTTGCCTTTGCACTAAGCATTTCTTCAATGTCTGCTGTTGCTGCACCATTATCAGATTCAAGATCGGAACCACAAACATAAACAAAAATAGTCCATTTTCCATCACTTGCAGCAGCAATGCTATTATCCTGACCTGGTCTTGAAATAGTCATATTTCCAGATTTTCTGTCTACAGTAAGCAGTCTTCTTTTCTTTGATGAAGATTTTTCGGAACTGTCTGAATCTGATTTTGCACTGTCGGACTTTTCGTTCTCTGACGTTTCCTCTGAACTCTCATTTCCAGAATCCTCTAACTCATCCTCAGAAAAGCTTTCTCCAAAATCCTCAACATCCTCATATTCCTCATCATATTCAGAATAATCG
>JAILEL010000185.1 GCA_024687845.1 Eubacterium sp. | reverse complement strand
CTGCTTGTGCCATATCACTGCGTGATATGCAAGGATTGCATTGCAATCCTTGGTTCTGCTATGCAGAACGCATCCTCACTTCGTTCGGACCATCGATTACTATGTAATCGACGGCTAATTCACAGGTATCATGAGATAAGTGAACAAAAAGTGCCTGCAAGCAGTCATTTTTGTTACTTATCTCATGTACTGTGAATAGTAACATAGAAACAACAGGTAACAAAAAAGATGACAACCACATCGGTTGTCATCTTTTTTCAAAAGACTAATTATATTTTAGTACATACCGCCCATGCCGCCTGGTGCTGCTGGCATAGCTGGTGTATCTTCTTTAATATCTGCAACAACTGACTCTGTTGTAAGAAGTGTGCTTGCGATTGAAGTTGCGTTCTGAAGTGCTGAACGTGTAACCTTAACAGGATCGATAATTCCTGCTTCAACCATATCAACGAACTCTTCTTTATATGCATCAAAGCCTGTCTTTTCATCAGACTCTTTAACTTTGTTAACGATTACTGCGCCTTCAAGACCAGCATTCTCAACGATGTGGAACAGAGGAGCTTCCATAGCCTTAGCAATGATCTTAGCACCTGTCTTCTGATCTCCTTCAAGTGTATCAGCAAGAGCATTTACTTCCTTGATAGCATGAACATAAGCAGCTCCACCACCAGTTACGATACCTTCTTCAACTGCAGCTCTTGTAGCATTAAGAGCATCTTCAAGTCTGAGCTTAGCTTCCTTCATTTCTGTTTCTGTAGCAGCACCAACTCTGATAACTGCAACACCACCAGCGAGCTTAGCAAGTCTCTCCTGAAGTTTTTCTCTATCAAAATCAGATGTTGTATCAGCAATCTGTCTCTTGATAAGTGCGATACGCTCTTCAAGTTTATCCTTGTCACCGAGACCATCAACGATTGTTGTATTTTCCTTTGAAACCTTAACACTCTTAGCATGTCCAAGCTGATCAAGTGTTGTATCCTTAAGCTCAAGGCCAAGGTCAGATGAGATAACCTCACCACCTGTAAGAATTGCGATATCCTGAAGCATATCCTTACGTCTGTCACCATATCCAGGAGCCTTAACAGCTACTACGTTAAATGTACCACGAAGTTTATTTACAATGAGTGTTGTAAGAGCTTCACCTTCTACATCCTCAGCAATTATAAGTAATGCAGCTCCTGTCTTAACAACTTCTTCAAGTAATGGAAGAATATCCTGAATGTTTGAAATCTTCTTATCTGTGATAAGAACATATGGATTCTCAAGCTCAGCTACCATTTTCTCCATATCAGTAGCCATATAAGCTGAAACATATCCTCTGTCGAATTCCATACCTTCAACAAGATCAAGCTCTGTCTTCATTGTCTTGGACTCTTCAACAGTGATAACACCATCCTTAGAAACCTTATCCATAGCATCAGCTACAAGCTCTCCAACTTCTTCATCTCCTGCTGAAATAGCTGCAACCTTAGCAATCTGGTTCTTTCCTTCAACAGGCTGGCTCATCTTAACGATAGCATCAACAGCTGTCTCGCTTGCTTTCTTCATACCCTTACGAAGAACGATAGGATTTGCACCTGCTGCAAGATTCTTCATACCTTCATTTATCATAGCCTGAGCAAGAACTGTAGCTGTTGTTGTACCATCACCTGCTACATCATTTGTCTTTGTAGCAACTTCCTTAACAACTGCTGCACCCATGTTCTCAAATGCATCTTCAAGCTCTATTTCTTTAGCTATTGTAACACCATCGTTTGTGATAAGTGGTGAACCATATGACTTAGCAAGTACTACGTTACGTCCCTTAGGTCCAAGTGTTACTCTAACTGTATCAGCCAGCTGATTTACTCCTGCTTCAAGTGCTTTTCTGGCATCAGCACCGTATTTAATTTCCTTAGCCATTTTAAATGCGCCTCCATATTTTAATTTGTAATCTTAGAATTTATATTTATTCAACAACTGCAAGAATGCTATCCTGACTTACAATAGTGTATTCTTCATCATCAACCTTAACTGTTGAACCAGCATACTGCTGGAAGATAACCTTCTGACCAACAGATACATTCATAGGTATAAGATTTCCGTTATCATCAACCTTTCCAGGACCTACAGCAACTACCTCTGAATACTGTGGCTTTTCCTGTGAATTTCCAGTAAGAATAATTCCTGAAGCTGTTGTTTCTTCTTTCTCAGCAGCTTTTAATACAACTCTGTCGCCTAATGGTTTGATACTCATTATTATCTCCTCCTATCTTTACAAACCAATTTTGTTTTAGCACTCATTACCATTGAGTGCTAACATAAATCATATTGTAACACTAAATTAAAAAAAATCAAGCCTTTATTTGAAAAAACGTGTTACAATTCTATGAATCTATTCCAATCCTATGTTTCTGACCATACATAAACAGATATTGCTGCGCATATCCTGCATAATCGCCGAATTTTTTTGTGGCAAAATCTTCTATAACATTTTTAGGAGTATCTTCATCAAAATACATGTACTCACATATTCTTTTCATCCACACATCCACTGGAAAAACTTCTTTTCTTCCAAGCCCAAAAAGAAGAACACAATTTGCAACCTTTTCACCAACGCCATGTATGGTCATCAGCAGCTGCCTGGCCTCCTGTGTAGAAAGCTGGGAAAGAACTTCTTCTGTGATAATACCATCATTTACCTTTGCAGCCGCATCCATGATATATGGAGCTCTGAAACCACATTTTGAGGCACGGATTTCTTCTTCCGTTGCTTCTGTCAGCTGCTTAGCAGTAGGGAAAAATGCATCAAACTGGGAACTGAGTCTGTTAATCATTGTAACGTCGAATTTGGTTCCAATATCAGTTGAAAGGTTCTTAACAACCTGTTTTATCTGAGTAATCTGTTTATTCTGCGATATGATAAAAGAAATCAATGTTTCAAAGAAATCCTGATTTAGAATTCTTATGCCATCATTTTCTGCAATGATTTCTTCAAGTCTCGGATCAGCTTTAATGATTTTTTGTTTTATCAAAGAATAATCCGTATCCAGATCAAAGTATTTCTTCCAGACTGTTTCAAATTCCCATTGTTCTGTATTGTAGAATATCAGTCTGACACCGGATTTGTCAGGTTCTTCTTTAATATGAAGAATCCTGTCCTGCGTCACTATTTCATATTCATACTCATCCTGATTCAGACCATTATCAATCCGTTCATAATGAAAGCATTGACCACATTCCAAAACATTATGCAGACGAAAATCTTTTACATTTTCAAGTATATAATTTACATTCATACATTTACCCTTTTATTTTTCGGGCTTATATGAACTCTTTAATCCAACAACTCTGTTGAATACAGGCTTTTCTGGAGTAGAATCCTTGATGTCTACAACAAAATAACCATTTCTAATAAACTGAACATGTTCTCCACACTTAAGCTCTCCTGATGCTGCTTCAAGCTTAGCATTAACTATTTCAAGAGAATTTGGATTAAAGTTCAGTGTACCATCCTCGTTCAGTTTGCCCTTTTCCTCATCAATAAGGTTCTCGTACAGACGAACCTCAGCATCAACAGCAGTCTTTGCATCTACCCAGTGAATAGTTCCTTTAACCTTACGTCCTTCAAAGCCACTTCCGGAACGAGTTTCAGGATCATAGGTTGCATGTACAGCAGTAATATTTCCATTTTCATCTTTATCGAAGCCAGTACATTTTACAAAATATGCGCCTTTAAGTCTGACCTCATTACCTGGGAACAGTCTGAAATACTTTTTAGGTGGTTCTTCCATAAAATCATCCTGTTCAATATATAGTTCATTTGAAAATGTGATCTTACGTGTTCCTGCATTCTCGTCATCTGCATTATTTTCAATTTCGAATTCTTCTGACTGATCTGCAGGATAATTATCGATTATTAGCTTAAGTGGGCGAAGAACACCCATATATCTAGGAGCCTTAGGCTTAAGATCCTCACGTATGCAGTACTCGAGCATTGCATAGTCGCAAGAACCCTGAGACTTGGATATTCCAACAAGCTCCATAAATGTCTTTAGAGATTCCGGTGTAAAACCTCTTCTTCTAAGTGCAGCAAGGGATACGAGTCGTGGATCATCCCACCCATCTACTACATTATCCTCAACAAGCTTCTTGATATAGCGCTTACCTGTAACTACATTTGTCAGATAAAGCTTTGCAAATTCAATCTGCTGTGGTGGATTCTCATACTCAAGTTCTTCAACAACCCAGTTATAGAGAGGTCTGTGATCTTCAAATTCAAGAGTACAAAGAGAATGTGTGATTCCTTCTATAGCATCTTCAATAGGATGAGCAAAATCATACATTGGATAAATGAGCCATTTATCGCCAGTATTATGATGTGTCATTCTAGCTATACGATAGATAACAGGGTCTCTCATATTGATATTAGGTGATGCCATATCAATCTTTGCACGAAGAACCTTACTTCCATCTTCATATACGCCATTTTTCATCTCTTCAAAAAGCTTGAGATTTTCTTCTATAGTTCTATCTCTGTAAGGACTGTTCTTTCCAGGCTCTGTAAGAGTACCTCTATACTCTCTTATTTCTTCAGCTGAAAGGTCATCAACATAGGCTTTGCCCTTCTTGATGAGCTTTATAGCTGCTTCATACATATCATCAAAATAATTTGAAGCATATAGAATCTTACCACCAAAATCAGCACCAAGCCACTCTACATCCTTAACTATTGAATCAACGAATTCTTCCTTTTCTTTTGTAGGATTAGTATCATCAAATCTAAGATTGAACTGACCACCATATTTTTTTGCTATTCCATAATTTAAAAGAATAGACTTTGCATGACCAATATGAAGATAACCATTAGGTTCAGGTGGAAATCTTGTGACAATCTTAGTAACCTTGCCTTCAGCAAGATCTTTATCAATGATATTTTCAATAAAATTCTTAGAAATGTTTTCTTCTGACATAATTTTTCCTCACATACATATTTTATTTATATAAATATTTAAATAGCTAAAATTATCTTTTAATTATTATTTTGGTTTATTTCTGAATTGATTTCAGCTTTGAATTCAGCTTCTCTTATCAATTGATTCAGGTCTATACCGGGACTGATCTCCATAGTGTCATCTGTAACTCTTCTGCTACGTTGTGTAGTGTCAGTTTTTTCAGAGTTAGACCCCATAGTATCAAAGGCATAAAATACCTTGCTATTTGAAAAGGCTGAATCCTTCTGTTCTGTAATATCTGGAGTAAGATCATATACGTTATCGGTTGAAATAACATCAAAGGCCGAATCAATTCCATAAGGTCTTTCTTTCATAGCATTTTCAATCTTAGAGGGTTGACTGTCAACAGCAGGAGGTACATTTACTGATATATTATTATCAAGTGCTTCTTCTATCTGTATTTCTCCTGTATCTTCGTCGATTGCATATCCCTTATTTCTGCTTATATGCTTCTCTGCTTCTTCAGGCCGATAATTCGACTCAGAATTCTGTTGTTCTGAATTCATCTGCTGTGAATTATTTGCAACATTTCCAAGCATATTTTCTTCAACCTTGTCAATCAGGTCATCCAATTTACTCTGAAGCGAACCGATTTTTAAAACTAATATTATAACAATAAAGCACATTATAACGAATAGTACAATCATCAGAGTAAGCAGCCGTTTTAATACTGTTCTGGAGAGTATTTCCTCATCATCTTCCGTAGGATTAAAAATGCTTTTTTCAAATGTTTCCGTTAGACTTTTGCTATTAGCCAAAGAAAAACTTTGTTTTGGCTGTATATTATTTTGACATGATAGTTTTGAACTGCCTGCATAAACAATGTTTATCTTGTAAGCAGAAACAACTACGAAAGTCAGAATAAATATAAGGATACCAAGAATAAGTTTTCTTCTAAAAACCATTTCTCATAATCTCCATGTGTTTTTACTTTTTTTCTTGACAGTTTTTATTCAATCAAGTAAGATATCTACTTGTGTGGATATGAATTCATACATTTGCTGTTATAGCTCAGTAGGTAGAGCGCAACATCGGTAATGTTGAGGTCACGGGTTCGACTCCCGTTAGCAGCTTTTTTTATGCCCATTTTTATATAAGCTTATCTTACTTTATAAAAGCATCAGTTTTCTTTCAGTTTATTATGAATTCTTGTAAGCGCATTATCTACTGATTTCTCAGTCTTACCCAGTTGTGTAGCAATCTCTTTTCTTGAAAGCCCTTGAATATAAAGCTTTGCAACATTTTTCTCAACTGGACTCAGCTTCATATCTAACTTTTCATACATCTGTTCGATTTTCTCATGCCTCAAAATTATGAATTCTGGATTCGATATATTATCATCACTTGCAAGATTGCTCAGCTCACTATTTCCTTCTTCAATATCATTATAAAAAAGTGAAATGTAATTATTCAGCATAGCATGCTTCTGTCTATTGGCAGCTGTAAGTGCAGAATGAATTCTGTTTCTTATACATACAGTTGCAAATGTAATAAAGGATGCATCAGAATCAGGAATATAATCCCTTATTGCTGTAAAAAGACCAATCATCCCCTCTTGAGCCAAATCCTCAGTTTCAGCTCCTGCAAGATATAAAAATCTTGTTTCGCTATTAACAAGAGGCATATATTTAAGAAGTATATATTCCTCGGCTTCTTTATCACCTTGATGAACCAGTTCAATAATTATGTCATCAGGCAGTTTTTCATATTTAGTCATAGCATTTTCTCCAAGTTATATATAAATCCAGATAGCAGCTTTAAGAATAACGCTGTCTAACTATTTCATATGCGAGTATTCCCGTTGCAACTGAGGCATTAAGTGATTCAATATCACCTCTCATTGGAATAGAAACTATATAATCACATTTTTCTTTAACAAGCCTGGAAACTCCCGAGCCTTCATTACCGATAACAAGACCTATAGAACCGGTAAGATTGCATTTGTACATTACTTCGCCTTCCATATCGGCACAGGCAAACCAGAGTCCGCGACCTTTAAGCTCATCAATGGTTTTTGCAATATTTGTAACCTTAACAACAGGTGTAAAATTTACAGCTCCTGCAGAAGCTCTTACTACAGTCGCAGTAAGTCCTGTTGCTCTATGTTTAGGAATGATTACCCCATGTGCTCCACATATATTTGCTGTACGTATAATAGCACCAAGATTATGAGGGTCTTCTATCTCATCAAGCAGGATGATAAAAGGTGGTTCCTTCATTTTTGCAGCAAGATCAAATATATCATCTATCTCTGCATATTCATAAGAAGTTGTTTGTGCTATAACTCCTTGATGGTGACCTGTTTCAGACATAGAATCAAGTCGCTGCTTTTTGACAAAATTGATAGCTGTCCCCGAGCCTTTTATTTTATTCAGAATTTTCTGGACCGTTCCATCTCTGAGGCCATCCTGAATGTAAATCTTATCTATTGTTCGGCCTGCTTTAATTGCCTCTAAGATGGCATTTCTGCCTTCGAGACGATCGGTTAATATTCTTTCAGTTTTATCTTCTTTTTTTATTTCTTTTGCTGGCTCAGAATGAAGCTCTGTCATATCCTTGCCAAATATTTCATATGCCATTGTATAGCCTTTCATTTTAATTTGATATTTTAAAGACTCTTTGTATTTTAGATATTAATGCCATGAAATTTTAGTACAGAAGCTATAATATCATTTAACCTATCATTTTGTTCTGATAAATACAGAAATCCAATAACAGCTTCGAATCCAGTAGCTTTTAAATAATTCTCCAGACTTGCATTCTTAGCCTTTGTATGTGGAGAAGAATTTCTTGCTCTCTTAAAAACAGCAAGTTCATCTTCCGTAATATTATCCATATAGTACTCTATAAACTCCGCCTGAGCATTTGCTGAAACTATCGATGTAACCTTCTGGTGATATTTCTCAGGCTGCATATTTGCCCGTAAAACAAAATATCTTTTTATTTCAAGGTCAAATACACTATCTCCTATATAGGCAAGTGCAAGCGGTGAATACTTACAGGACACTTCATGTGGAGTCATTGATATACCATCCTTAAAGAATATCGTAAAGATTTATAAATTTTAAACTAGAAATATTAAAGAGTATTTAGGCCTTCTTCCACTTAACGCCTTCTCGAGTATCTTCGAGAACAATACCCATATCAAGAAGTTTTGCTCTGATTTCATCAGCTTTTGCAAAATTCTTTTCTTTTTTTGCTGCAGTTCTTTCGGCGATAAGCTCTTCGATTACTTTTACTTCATCATTATCTATTTCCTCAGCTTTTTTCTCAAGGCTGATTCCAAGTACTTTTTCGCAAAGCTCTGAAAGAACCTTATATAAGCAATCAGCAAATGGAGCTGATGATTTTTCATCTGTATTTGCATTTGTAAAACGAACAAGTTCGAATATTACTGATACAGCATCTGCAGTATTAAGATCATCATCCATTGCAGCATCAAATCTTTCGATAAATGCAGGAATCGCTTCCTCAAGTATTTTCTGTTCAGGATCTGACATGAATTTAATCTTATTTTTCTCTACTATCTCTTTAAGCTTTTCAGCTCCAGTCTGGATACGTTCAAGTCCTTTTGCAGAATCATTTATTAATTCCTTTGAAAAATTAATAGGTGTTCTGTACTGAGCAGAAAGCATAAAGAATCTTATAACCTGTGGATCATACTGAGCACAGATATCACGAACTGTAAAGAAATTGCCAAGAGACTTGCCCATTCTTTCACCATTTATTTTAAGAAATGCATTATGCATCCAATAATTTGCGAAAGGCTTGTCATTTGTAGCTTCACTCTGTGCTATTTCATTTTCATGGTGAGGGAATATCAGATCTTCACCACCTGCATGAATATCGATAGTTTCTCCAACATATTTCTTAGACATGCATGAACATTCAAGATGCCATCCCGGACGTCCCTGTCCCCATGGAGATTCCCAGTAAGGCTCTCCTTCCTTCTTAGGTTTCCAAAGAACAAAATCAAGACTATCTTCCTTTTCATTTTCTCCAGACACCTTAAGTGCATGTGCATCAGCTCTATGTCCTGACTCGAGGTCATCAATATTTTTATGAGAAAGCTTTCCATATCCTTCGAAGCTACGAACTCTGAAATATACTGTTCCATTCTTCTCATAAGCATGACCTTTATCTATAAGAGTCTGAACCATATCGATCATCTCTGGAATTTCCTGAGTTGCTTGTGGATGAGTTGTAGCAGTTCTTACATTAAGAGCCACCATATCCTTTTTACATTCGGCAATGTATTTTTCAGAGACCTCTGAAGCAGGTATACCTTCCTTTATGCTACGATTGATGATTTTATCATCGATATCAGTAAAGTTCGTTACATAATTTACTTCATATCCCTTATGTTCCAGGTATCTTCTAAGAGTATCAAAAACAATCATTGGACGTGCATTTCCTATATGAATAAAATCATAAACTGTAGGTCCGCATACATAGATGCCAACCTTTCCTTCCTGAATAGGAACAAACTCTTCTTTTTTACGAGTAAGGGTGTTGTAAATCTTCATATATTTAACCTCTTATTTGTATAATATTTTATCTACTGATGTTAATAACACTAAAACCCATTAATAAAATAGGTTGGTATATTAAACACCAACCTATAAAATAACACATTTCTCTAAATGTGTAAACTTATAATACTCTGTTTTATTCTTCTGTAATTTTTTCTTCGACCTTGCCATCACTTTTTCCTTGAGTGATCGTTCTGATAACAAATATAGTTACTAGCATAAGTATGATAGTAACAGGAAGTGAAACTAACGCAATAGAGCTTTCTGTGTTGTATCCGATTATTCCAGCAAGAAGGTATCCTATTGCTGATACTCCTGCAGCTGTAAGCGCATAAGGAAGCTGTGTAGATACATGGTTAACGTGATCAGAATGAGCACCAGCTGATGCCATGATCGTTGTATCAGATATTGGAGAACAATGGTCTCCACAAACGGCTCCTGCAAGACAAGCAGATATTGAGATAACAAGCATTTCATATGAGCCGGCATCGATGAATACGTTACATACAATAGGAATAAGTATTGCAAATGTACCCCAGCTTGTTCCTGTAGAGAATGCAAGGAAAACTGCTACAAGGAAGATAATTGCAGGAAGGAACATCTGAATACCGCCGGCTGAAGCAGCTACAAGGTCATGTACATAGAACTTAGCACCAAGAAGACCTGTCATACCAGAGAGAGTCCAAGCCATTGTAAGGATAAGTATAGGTGCAACCATTGCCTTGAAGCCTTCAGGAATACACTCTGTGAATTCTTTAAATGTAAGAACTCCTCTAACCATATAGAAACAGAATGTGATAATTAGAGTGATAAGACTACCTATAACAAGACCAACAGATGCATCAGCATCAGCAAATGCAGTTACAAAGCTTTGTCCTGAAAAGAATCCTCCTGTATAAACCATGCCCATAATACAACATGCGATAAGTACTATTACAGGGAATACAAGATCGATAACCTTTCCATAAGGAGTCTTCTTTTCTTCATCAGCATTACCATATGGACGTGCCTCTGTAGTGAAAAGATCACCTTTCTCAGATGCATTTCTCTCATGCAGCTTCATAGGACCATACTCAAACTTAAGTAAGATCATAGTTATCATCATTAAAATAGTTGTAAGTGCATAGAAGTTATATGGAATAGTTTTTAGAAACATTGAAAAACCATTTATTCCAGAATCATCGGGAACTGAGGATGTAACTGCCGCTGCCCAGCTTGATACTGGTGCAATGATACATACAGGAGCAGCTGTTGCATCAATAAGATATGCAAGCTTGGCACGTGATACCTTCTGCCTGTCAGTTACGGGTCTCATAACAGAACCAACAGTCAGACAGTTAAAATAATCATCTACAAATATTAGCACTCCAAGAAGCACTGTTGCTATCTGAGTACCAGTTCTTGACTTAATATGTTCAGAAGCCCAGATACCAAATGCAGCTGAACCACCCACTTTATTCATAAGGGCAACCAGGATACCTAAAATAACAAGGAATATAAGAATACCAACATTCCAGCTGTCAGCAAGCTTATATACCATTCCGCCTTCTTCGTTAAACATCATAGTATTAAACATAAGCTCCATGTTACCATTGGAAAAAAGAAGCGCGCCAGTTACGATACCTACAAAAAGTGAGGAATAAACCTCTTTAGTAATAAGAGCGAGCAAAATCGCTATAACTGGTGGTAATAGTGAGAATATAGTTGAATAAACGGCTGGTTCATAGGTTTCGAAATCTACTGTTCCCGGATTATTAACCGTAAATATTATCAGTATTGCGAAAATTGCAAGAGCTGAAATAAGAAATATAATACCTTTTTTCTTCATATATGAATCCTTTCCAAGCAAAAGAAATATTTTAGCTTAAACAACAAAGTGCTTTAGAAATTTCTACCATCCCATCCCCAATCGGTAGTCGAACGGTATTCAACATAAATATTTCTGGAAGGAATTCCAAGCTCTTCTTCATATATTTCACATATCTTTTCAGTCATTTTGTCACATGCAGACGAATTAGAAGATCCGTACACATCTACAGAAACGTAAACTGCCTTCTCCATCTTCTTACCGCCAAAATACAGAACGTAATCATCATCAAAACCAATCATTACAAATGATTCAGGCTTACCTATAATCGAAGCAGCTTCCCCAAGCTTTGACTTGATAATCTCCTTTTTTTCATCACTTACTTTTACAGAAATTTTTGAATCAATAAATGGCATAGCGTCGTCCCCTTTCACATTATATATGATCATATTTAATATAATGATCTTATTTGCTCACACATATGTTACTATAACATTTTTTATAAAATATTTCGACAAAAAAATTGTATAACAAAAGAAAAGATGACATAAAGAAATTATAAATAAATCTCTTTATGTCATCTTGAATCGGAATGACAGGACTTGAACCTGCGGCCTCCACATCCCTAATGTGGCGCTCTACCAAACTGAGCCACATCCCGAAATTAATGTACCATATCTGCTTCGCTTTGGAGCAACGATTTGTAAAAGCAAATCGTCACCCATTACGCAACAAATATATACTACATAATAATTTTTTTGTCAAACAATTCATAAAAAGCGTTGTTGACTATTATTCATCAAAAAGTGTTGTAGAAAAGTATCTTTCTGCTGTATCCGGAAGTACAGTCACTACAGTTTTTCCTTTACCAAGCTTCTTAGCAAGCTTAATAGCTGCAGCAACATTGGTTCCGCTTGAGATACCACACATCAGACCTTCTTCTCTAGCAAGACGTTTTGAGGTTTCTATAGCTTCGTCATCGGTAACAACATAAATATCGTCATATATGGACTGATTAAGTATATCAGGAATAATTCCATCACCTATCCCCATCTGAATATGTGTTCCAATAGTACCACCTGCAAGTATAGCTGCATTTTCAGGCTCGACAGCCCATATTTCAATATCTGGATATTGAGCTTTAAGAACTTCCCCTATTCCTGTAATTGTTCCACCGGTTCCAATACCTGAACAGAATCCATGAATCGGACCTTCTACCTGTTCCATTATCTCAAGGGCTGTATGATTTTTATGAGCTTTGATATTATTTATATTACTGAACTGCTGTGGTACATAAACTCTGCTGTCTTCTTCTGCCATTTTAAGAGCAGTTTTCAGACATTCATCAATACATGCACCTATATCTCCCGCATCGTGAATCAAGATAACTTCAGCACCATAATGCTTTACAAGCTTTCTTCTCTCTTCACTTACTGAGTCCGGCATAATAATTATAGTCTTATATCCTTTAACCGCACCAACGAGTGCAAGACCTATTCCCTGATTACCACTTGTAGGTTCTACAATTATTGTATCTTCTTTGATAAGACCTTCCTTTTCAGCCGCTTTAATCATTTTAAGTGCAGTTCTTGTTTTTATTGAACCACCTATATTAGTTCCTTCGAACTTCACAAGAATTTCTGCTCCATCCGGATCAGCCATTCTGTTAAGTCTTATCATAGGAGTATGTCCTACAGCTTCAAGTACGTTATTATAAATCATAAATGCATCCTCATTTCCGTATACTTTTGCTATTCTGCTATAAGTTCCATATGCTTACTATATAAAATATTGTTTAATTCCATAATTGTCATATTTCTGTTAATTGCATATATGATAATCGCATCTCTCTGTTCTTTTGGATAAAGCTTTTGGTTATGAGATAATACAAGACATTTTTCAACCTCGTCTATAGAAAAATGTGCAGCCAGACAGAGTGCAAAAAGATTATTTCTTGTAGCTCTACGTGAGCCATCAAGAATTTTATATACGACATCTCTTGAAATATAGGAATTATTAGCAAGAAAGCTTTTAGAAATATCATGTTTTTCCATAAGCTTTCTAAAATAATCCAGGAAATCCATATCAGCATAGGGTTCTATTCGACCAAGATATTCCTCTAACGAACGTTCATCGGAAACCTCAGTTGTCAGCTTATCCATTAAATCATCAGTTGTACTCATAATCTGAGACATCTCCCTTTAAATCGAGTCTATGTCGAATAATCAATTCCTTATAACAAATCTTTATAGCTATTATGTTTTCATAAAACACAACTATACCATAAATCACGAAAATAATGTAGAAAAAGATTTATTTTTTTATGATATCTACAACTTCACCAATATACATATCATGTGGTGCATCTTCTTTATAAAAGGAATCAACTATATCTTTTGGCATATTTGCCTCATCAAGTCTTTGCTTAAAAAGCTTCTTACATACAAGTGTTATCTCTGCTTCTTCAAATGTAATTGAGTTTCCAGCTTCCTTAAGAGTAAGACCTTCGTAATTCATTTTGTCAATATCTCTTCCAGACTTTGAACCAAATACACCTAATATACTTTTCTTTTCATCCGGATAAAAACTAAGAGTAAAGTATTCATTGTCATCCATAAATTCATGAGTATATCTAGAAGTTCTGACATAGGTTGTTACAACTGGTTTACCCCAAATTGTACCCATACCACCCCAGCTGATAGTCATAGAATTGAAATGATCCTTTGTTCCAGCTGTAAGCAGTGCCCATTTTTTATCAAGTATTGAAAAAATATCCACATTAAGTTCCATATCGATTATTACTCCTTAAAAAATAAAATAAAACATATCATTGGACTGTAAAATAAACACTTCAATGATATGTTAAACTATAACACGCTCATTATGAATCTTCAACTAATGAAATGAGTTATTAGGTGTGGATATTATGACAGCGAGAATCAAATAATATTATCTTCTGAAACATCATTAACAAAGTCACATTCAGTACATTTCCAAGTTCCTTTATCTGCATTAAAGTTTTGCTGGATATTTAGGTATGCATCACATTCATCACAGAACCAGAAAACTGTATTATCTTTTTCATCCTTACCAAGAGTATAACCACAATCTGGACATTTCCATTTCTTCCCTTCAGCCCCAAGATACATGTTAGGACTTCTGCAAACAGGACAGTCTGTCCACCACTCAACTGATGAGTATGCGCTTGAGTTCCAATCAATATCCATATAATTAAAACCATTAAATTCAGTTCTATCTTTACATGCAGGACATTGAATAAATCTTCTGTAAGAATCGATCTGAAAATTATCACCACATTTTTTACATTTGTAATTAGCAGGAATTATTTTATTCCATTTTTTACCAGTTTTTGTTGCTGTTTTCAAGATACTGGTTGAACAGGTATAGTTTAATAAAAAAAGTCGGGCATTTTCAGCATTTTCAAACCTGTTTTCTGGTGAATATTCCATACATTTACTGATAAATGCATTTATTTTTTCTGAATTAATTTGATTATTTGTTGCAAGGTATTTTACTGTAGCACCTAGACCATAAATATCAGTTCTGCTATCGCTTTCACCAGTTCCATATTGTTCAGGAGCAGCAAAGTATGATGTTCCCATAGCAACGGTATCCTTCTGCGATAATCCGGTATATCTTCTTGCAATATTAAAGTCCACAAGATGGACAGAGCCATCGTTGGAAATGATTATATTTTCAGGTTTAATATCTCTATGTATAACAGGAGGAGTTAGGCCATGTATGTCTGTAAGTATATTGCATATGTCACATATTATTTTTACCAAAATACTCTTTTTATCTTTCAATTCATGATAAATCAGACGTAATTCATCTATATCTTTTTGTAAAAAATCATCAAGATTATTTCCTTCAATATAGCTTTCAATTATATAGACCTTTTCAGGCGTTTCCATAAGTTCATAAATCTTTGGAACTCCATCTATTTCATGTTCTTTTAAAATATCATAAATCGCTCTTTCATATACTTTAATACATTTTAAAACATATTGTTTTTTATCAATCTTACTCCGGATCAACATAATATTCTGTTTTTGACCAAAATATCGTTCAATCGTATAGGTTGACTTAATATATGAATCAATATCCATTTTGTTAGCTCCATTAATTTGAAATTCCTGCATTTAAAAGCTTTTCTGAACATCTTGTTGTTACTTCTACATAATAAGCCCTAAAATAAATGTGTTTATCATTTCTCTTTCAGGCTGAGTATTATTTTCTTTCATATAACTGTCCTCCATTCTATCAAAAAAATCCTTACAAATAATATATTAATAATACTATTTAGTAAGGATTGTTTTGGTGTACAAAACGTACAATTAAATGAATACAATCATATGAATAAAACTATAGACACTGAAAGATTACTTATAAGGAATTATTTAGACAACTTATCAGGTTCTTTGATATTCTTCAAAATAATTGCTACGATATCTTTAGTATTTATTTTCTTAAGTCGAGCTTTTTCCTGTATTTCTTCAATTATCGGATTAAGCTTCTTGAGAATTTTGGAGGTTGCTTCAGATTCGACTACATTCTTTATCCAATCTAGATCTTCCGCAGAACGGCTACCATTTTCAATCTGTTCAAATACAAATATACATCCTTCACCTAAGGCTGCAACTACTGATGCAGCTACCACTGCATTAAGAACCTCAGCAGCTACATTTATAATAGGTATTGCGTTTAGTATTCCAAGGGCAGTTTTACCTACGATACCTGCGGCTCCAGCCTCAACTATTGTTTGAATAACATTGGACTTTTCATTTGTATCAATATTATATACTTTAGCCAGGTTTTTGATTTCAACCACCTCAAGTGGCGTAAGAAGTACACCATCTGAAAAAGGTATAGGCGAAAGACCGATTGTAGCAGCCGCAAGTGTTGATGCTCCAACTAATGAATGTGCAATCATCCTCTTCTGCTTTAACTGATATATACTAATGTCTTTTGAAGCCGCATTCATTCCCTCTGGGATTAGTTCTTCGGTTTTGATAAGAAGTTCATCAAGTCCATAAGGTAGTACATTTACCCCATCATCTATCGGATAGGTAGAAGCAACAACAGGAATAATAGCTTTTAGCTTTTCATTAGCTTCAGGATGCTGACGGAAGGTCTCTTTTACCATTCGTACATTCTCATCTCTTTCAAGCTTGGAGTAAGATTTTGTAATTACAACAATAATTGGAACATTTCTCCATATTGAAGTAGATCGTATAAACATATCTACATGCTTCTTAACAAATCTCTTTGAAGTACCATCTATGCAGTACCAGATCATGTTGATCTGACGATCAGATTCATTATTCTTTATGGATTCCTTTGACCATTTTTTTATAGCATTTATAGCCTTTGCCTGTTTTAAATAACTATATTCAAATCCCATAGTATCTATGAGTCTGAAATTAAGCTGCGGACAATCATAAAGCTTCAGTTCCTTTGTTGTTTCTGTCTGAACATCTTCATCAGCAAGCAAAGTTTTAATAAGTGTTGTTTTACCTACACCGGAGTTACCAATCAGAACTATATTTGCCTTATCAGCAGGTTCTATTAAATAATCATCGATTTCAATTATACTGCCTTCCATATTAAATCCCCCCATTATCCTGACTCAAAGCCTTAATTTTTAATCTTCTCTGGTAAATATATCCACCAACAAACGCCAATATAATACCTGCTATTACTTCTAATATCATTATAAAAATCATAACAAATCCATATTTTTCCATAGTTGCATAAGAAAGAATATCGAATAATGTATTTTTCTTTTCATAGGTAACTGAATAAAATGGACCTGCCCCATCCTCTGGTGAAAACTCATTGAGAGTAAAATATTCTTTAGCGAAAATACCTTGCTTTTTCTTAATAAAAATCCGTCCATCATTTGAATGCTGTTTTAGTTTCTGACTTTCTTTTAAAAGAGTATCAATTCTTTCCATTCTTTCAGAATCTATTTCTCTACAGTAAACTACAAATCCTTCTTCATTTTCATTACCACTACCTATCTGCCCAAGGGTAAATTCATTATCTATATGATAAAAACTATACCCATCATTTTCCATACTTTCTTTATCTTTCACATTGGTAAAAAGAGCAGTTTCATTTGATAATGAACCACCCTGTCCCACACTATAATAAGTGAGCTTTGCAGGAATAAATTCGTGATTTTTTATATATCCATCAGTAACATGAAAAACTACAGTGCCTATTCTATTACCATATTCATTTATGATTCCCTGCATTTGTTCTTTGAAAGAATCATCTTCGTATGTATAATATATACGTGTTTTAGAGTCGCCTTCAGATTCAACAGTAATCAGCATAAGAGTATTATCTTTCATGATACTGTTCATGTCTTTATCATAATATCTAAATACATCTGTTACCATTTCTCTGCTGGAATTATCCGAATCAGAGATTGAATTATTAACTCCATCTGAAATATTAGTAATGTAACAACGATACTGCTCAAATTTATCATCATCATCATTATCTAATATATATTTACTATATCCTTTTTCTAAAACATTTTTACAGATTCTTTCATGCATTGAAGAGTATTGCTGCTCCATTGATTTATTTATTTTAGACCACTGAATAGAAAGAATTAGTGTAACAATCAAAAACGCTATTAAAAAGGCTATCCCATAAATCTTAACTGAACTTTTCATTTTGCATATTCTTTTCCTTTAATTCTTTTCCATAACATCTTATCAAAAAGGTGACAGCAAATCTACCCTTTCACTGTCACCCATAATAAAATAATATATCTGATACAGATTAAAATGATAATTTAATTTCTACCTGAATATCTTTATCTACCAGTTTCTTAAAAGAATCACCATCTGTTTTCTCACCAACAACTGTACCATAGTGAGTTGGGATAGCATATTTGGGTTTGATTATATTTACCAATTCTGCAGCTTCTATGTAATCCATAGTAAATTTGCCACCAACAGGAACAATTGCTATATCACATTTTACTTCTTCTGCTTCTTTTGTCGCATCTGTGTCACCGGGAATGAAAATGGTAGTTCCTTCGATATTTATGACATATCCTACATAACCGGCACTCTTAGGATGGAACGGTTTTGTAATGTTATAGGAAGGAATTGTTTTAAAAGTAAAATCATTAGTCTCATATTCCTGTCCTGGTATAACCCTTTTAATAGCACCAATTGTTGTACTTCTACGGAGAAGAGATTCCAAAGCAACTGGTAAAACAAAGGTTGTTTCAACATTTAGAATCTTGTGTATATCAGGAATAGACATATGCTCATAATGATCATGTGTAAGAAAAATATAATCTGCATCATATGTTGCCTCATCAATATCATATGGATCAAAATATATTTTCTTTCCAATATCAATCATTATACTACTTTGTGCATTTACGGTGATTTTTGAAATGTCCATGTTAGTATCCCCCCTTTACAGTCTTTTTACAAATCTTAACTGTTCCTTCTCAGAACCATATCCCATATGTTTGTAGAATTCATGGGCTCCTTTTCTGCCTAAACCAGTATTCAGTCTCATTAAAGCAATATCATTTTCATTTGCCCATTCTTCAGACTGTTCTATAAGAGCTTTTCCAACTCCCATTTTTCTATATTTACTGCTTACTGCAATACCTAGAATATTTGCCATTGTTTCAAAATATAAAGTATTATATTTTTCCACGTGAATAAATCCAACAATATATCCATCAAGTATAGCAACAAAAACAGCCTCTCTCCCTGAGTCCAGCTGACTGATTCTTTCCTTAACCAAAGTTTTGTCACATTGATACCCCAGATCCGTGCAACAAAGGTTACAGACTTCAGCAGCGTCGTCACAGGTGACAGGCCTGACATCTATATTAATACCATTCTTAACACCCATAATAATTACCCCTCGTATAAGAATAACGCATTAAATTCTATTTAAATTACTCACAATATATATTTTAGCATAAATGACGGATTTATAAAAGAGATAGTTGATATTTATATATATCTTTAACAAGACGTTTCGTTTTATAGGAATAATACTGTTTACATACCATGCATCAACATAAGAAGTCTGTTATAATAATTCAGCTTTGATGCACTGGAATCCACATCAGTACTAACTATATACCCTTTGCCAAGCTTTCGAGTAAGTGATGGATATAGACCTCTACCAGCACAGTGATTTACCATACATCCAAAGGGTTGTGCCGCAAAGACCTTTTCAACTCCATGCTTAATATATCCAACTGCTTCAGCACCTATCAGCCATCCATCGCCACTTCTTACATTATAATTAACAAATCCATGAGCTTCTTTCTTCATCTGCCAGTAAGGAGGCAGTGAGAAATATCCATACTGGTGAAGAGCCCTTATCATATCCTTTTGAATCAATTCAAAAAGCTTCATCAGAAGTCTTGCGCCCTTAGCTTCAAGTGTCTTCTTTCTGATCATATGAGTATCCATATAGTATAATGCATAATAGGATAATGGATTTACATGTATTTCAGCCCCCTGGTTTTCAATAAAATCAACCACATCCCAATTTCCAAGATGGCAGTATTTAACATATAGCTCCCCTACCAGACCAATAACTTGTTTCTTTGTTTCTTTTCTTCTTATTCTGGAAAAGTCTTTACACATCAGTCTGAAATTTCTATGCATATATAAAAGCGAAAGATTCTTTCCCGATATCATATCTTGTGAAAGAATTTTAATCCACTTATTCCACAGTTTATTTGCAACACCTTTTTTACGTTCATATGGTCTTGTAGCATGAAGGAGTACCATTAAAATATCTCCATAGTACATTCCAAAAAGAGCTCGCCATACCATAGAAAAATCAAACTTCATCATACTTTCAGGTTCATAGTCTCTGACATTTAATGTGAGAACAGGAACAAAACCATATCCTGCATCTTGCATAGCACGCCTAAGTGCACCCGTATAATTAGCTCCTCTGCAAGCATCTCCAGCAGTAGGCATTAGAAGCTTGACTTTTGTAACATCATATTTCCCACTATCTAAGGTTTTTACCATTTGTCCAACTATCTGAGATAAAGGGTAACACATATCATGATTGATATATTTAAGACCTATATCAGTGATACCATCCTCTTCATCCATTACAACAGGGTAATAATCTTTTGAATAAAATGCATATTTCAGAAGAGGAAAATGCATATCCAGCATAGCGGGAACAAAAAGAATACTGTCTGCAGATTCGATATTATCTTTTATCTTTTTAATTCTCATACTTTTCCTTTAAATTCAATCTTAAATGTGGTTTTTCGCTCTTCTTTATCTGACGAAGCTTTAATTATACCACCATGATTAATAACTATACGTTTTGCGATTGCAAGCCCGAGACCATACCGGTTCTCACTTCTGTTTCTTGATTTATCAGCTCTATAGAATCTTTCGAAGATTTTATCTTCGTCACCTTCTTTGATCGGCTCTCCAGAGTTTATAATCTTTAGTAAAATATTATTTTTTGATTTATACAGTTTAACTTCAACTGTTGAATCTTTATCACTATGTTGTACAGCATTATCTAAAAGAGTTGAAATAAGCTTCTCTATTTCTTCTTTACTGCATTTAAATATAATATTTTTCTCAATATCTGTATCTATCAAAACTCCTTGTTCAAAAGCAACACCTTCAAAAACAAGTGCCGTTTTTTCAACTATTTTGGATAGATTCTCTTCCTTATAGCTTTCCTTTGAAATGCCTTCTTCAAGCTTTGAAAGATCAAGAAGTCCGGCAATAAGATGATTCATTCTATCAGACTCATATTTAATATTCTCTATATATTTTTTATTTTTTTCACTTGATTCAAGTTCATCCGATGATGCCATGATTACAGCAAGTGGTGTTTTAAGCTCGTGTGAGGCATCAGCAATAAACTCACGCTGCTTTTCAAAGGCCTCACGTGCAGGCTTGGTAATCCAACCAGTTAATATCTTAGATACAAATATTAGTAAAAGCTCAACTACAATAAAAACTATCAATGTTTCTAAAAGTAATTTTCTTATTTTTACTGATATATTCTTATCATTTATTATTACAATAGAATTATTAGTTTTATAATTAAACGAGTATTTTCCTATATATAAATTGCTGATTTTTACAGTATCCTGTTCATAGACTTTAACAATTTCATTTGCAGCAGCTTCTGCATCAAAATCAGTAGAATCATTTCCAAGTTCAAATATTCTGGAAACAGTTCCATCCATATTTAACTCAACGGTATAGACGTCATAATCCATGATTCTCATATTTTCAAAATCATCAAACTTATTATTTTGAACATCAAAGTCTGGTGGTCTGTTGTCTATAAATCCAGGCATATGATTTTCCATGATATTCAGATTTCTTTTTATGCCTTCATATTCTCTTCTATAGCTGACAATATTTATAATAACAAGACTAACGCAAAGGAAAAATGTAAGCATTCCGAAAACTGTCAGAAAGACCTTTTTATTTAGTTCCTTCATCTATTGTCTCCATTCTATAACCCATATTACGAATTGACTTAATTGTTACATTTGCATCTATAGCTTTTAGCTTTTTTCGAACAAAAGAAAGGTATGCTTCAAGATTATTTGAAAGCGAATCATTATCCATTCCCCAAACTCTGTCAAATATCATCTCTTTAGAAAGAACTTGATTATGATTCATCATAAAATATTCCAGCAGCTGAAACTCCTTATTATTTATTTTGATGCTCTCATCAGAATCCTTATTGCAAACTGCAGGAGTTTTATAGTCAAGAATTATATTTCCATATTCCAGTTCATCCTTTGTTACAGTAGTAACACGGAGCTGTGCATTTATTCGTGCTACAAGTTCATCAATATGGAAAGGCTTGGGAACATAATCATTTGCTCCTTCGCTGAAGCCTTTAAGCTTATCCTCAAGCTCACCCTTTGCTGTAAGCATTATTACTTTTGAAGCAATACCTTCAGCTCGTATTTCCTTCAGAATTTCAAGACCATTTTTCTTTGGAAGCATTATATCTAAAAGTATAAGATCATATATTCCAGTAAGTGCATTATACAGACCATCTTCACCGTCGTAGGATACATCTACTGAATATCGTTCCTTTTTAAGTCTTTCTGCTACCAGATCAGCCAGAGACTTCTCATCTTCTACAACTAATATTCTCATAAATCATCTACCTCATTTAATGATTTCACTTTTCCAAATATATCACAGAACTGATAACATGAACAAGAATATATGTAGATAATAGATTTTTACTGTGGAAGATCATAATAATCCTCTACACAAGCTGTAAATATTCTTTTATATTTTCGATATTTTGATTTGCATCATTATAACCTAACCAGTATAGTTCTCCGAGTTTTTCCATATCGCCCTCAAATCTTGTTACCTCTACTGGTTTGGAAGGAGCAATTACGAAAATCTCCCCCTCATTATGGAGCTTATATAAATCATCTGTCATTTTATTAAAGTCATCATTTGCTCTATTTATGCTCTTTACAAATTCAGGATATCTTCGATACATTGTCATAGCAACTTTATTTGGCGCAGTATCTCTTCTATATGACCATTCTCTGGTTTTTATTACTACAATTTTATCCGCACCTTCTCTAACTGCATATGGATATGGAATCTTCGTAGAGCATCCACCGTCAAGGTATGGAACGCCTTTTATTACAACTGGACGTGAGACATAAGGGACTGTTGCTGACGCCCTGACTGCAGCTGACAGATTACATTTTCCTTTTTCCATATATTCAGTTTCTCCAGTCAGCATGTTAGTTACTCCAACAGCAAGATTTCTGGAAGGCTCCATCAATCTTTTTTTGTCCAGAGGTAATCCATCAACTATATCTTGATATAGATAAGAAAAACCTGTGACACCATGATCCTTTATAACTGCGCCAATTCCACAATATTCCTTATCGTGCCTATAGGTCAGATCTATCCTTGCGCCCCATCCAATCTGCCCTGACACATAACCTATAGCCGAGAGTGCTCCAGCTGATATCCCAACTGTACTTCTCATATTTATTCCATTTTCCATAAATGCATCAAGTACTCCGAGAGTGTATAATCCTTTCCATCCACCACCCTCAAGTACCAGGCATCCTTCTGTGATCACATTACTTGCTCTTCCTGTTGGAAGATTGTCAATACCACTATATACTTTCATGTCTTATCTTTACTGTTCCTTATCTAGTTTTTTATAATGGATCGGGACACTTATATTCCCACTTATACCTACTGATCATTCCTGGCTCAAGAATTATATCCGCAACCATATATTTTTTAAGCTCAAACTCTTCCCATACATAGTATGGAGCTACCGGTATTTTCTTATCATAAACCTCATCCTTAAGACTACTTACGTCTTCCTTCGTGTAAAGCCTTACATGAGACGGTCTTACGTTATCCTTCACATAGCGGTAAAGGATAAAGCTGCCGTCATTGTAGGTGAACATAGAGAAGTCTTTTCCAGAAGCATATGTCTCAGTTCTTAGGATTCTCTTAAATACATCAGATGCAGCTCTTGGAATACGGTAGATATCTGCATAATTGTCAGGAATATTCAGAATGTAAATCCTGCCCTTACCGTAAATGCTAAGGAGTAATAACGGCGTATGGTAGTCACCATCTCCTCCATTAAGAAGCGACCAGGAATCATTATTTCCGTGAGTGATCTCAGGGAATAGTATAGGGTTTACATCATCGATATATCCAGCCTCATCCCCGGTAATATGATATCTGGTAACATTTAGCTTTCTATCAGTCACAGTAGCCTCTGTGAGTCCTGCAGCCCTTATCTCATCTCCCAGCTTTCTGAGAAGTCCTGAAGTGATAACTGCATCACCACCAGTCTGAACATATTTTCTAAGCTTCTCTACAAGCTGTGAATCTACAGACGAACTCTCGGTCAGAATCATCATATCCTTATCAGCTGGAAAATCAGGAGTCGCTTCTATAGGAATGCCAATCATTCCAAACCTCATTTCCAAGTGATTCTCCCCACTTGACGCATATGGAATATATACAGGAACTCCTGTCGGATTTCCGATTCCATCCATCATCTTATCAATCTTCTCCAGCTGGATCTTCATTCCTCCAACAAAATGATTATCCACCAGATTACTCCACTGGAAGTGCATAAGCTCCTTCGCCTTCGCAAAGGCAGTCAGATAAGCCTGTTCAAGATATCTGTCTGCAGACCAGCACTGGAAGGTATCGAACCAGCCGCCACCATTACGACCCGGCCATGCATTTTCGATATAGCGAACCAGCGAATAGCTTAAATACTCAGGCAGGTGCTGGTCAGTATACCTTGGATTTCTCGTCTCAGTTCCAATGTACGTCTCATCGAAAATATCCTTCTCGGCATCCGGAATATAACCAGTGAAGTGGAAGGATTCACGCCAGTTAGGATATTTAACGATCATCTTGATATTAGGATTAACAGCCTTTGAAGGACCAACGACAAGGTTCTTTGAAACATCAGCCATAAGTTCACGTCTGAAAGTAACCCAGTCCCTGTCACCCTTTTCCTTGATACATCTATCGCAGCAACAATTGGTGAAGTAGTAATCATCCAGGATAACCTCATCAAAGATTCCAGCTGCATATTCAGAAAGAGCCTTTACCTTATCTCTCATGGCAGGATCTGTATAACAGAAGGTATTAAAGATTCTTCTTTTTCCAGCTTCTGCGCCTTCAAAATCATCTACCGTGAATGTAATTCCACCCACTACTGTAACGCCTCTTTCCTCAAGATAGTTTTTCATCATGAGAATACGTTCTTTTTCTATATCAATATCATCTCTGTGAGTCTCAATATAGACCTTATCGAGTCCAATATATTTCTCAATAAACTCATATCCATACTCTAACTTTTCCGGAGTCATGTTACGCGCTATCCACGCAGGAATATAAACTGCTGTCTTAAAGTTCTTATAATGCATATGAAACCCTCCCAATTGACTAAACAAGAATAAAGCCCATTCATGTAGATATCTTATCATAAAATGACTAATTTATCCACATAGCATAGTCAGAATGCAATGCTCACTGAAAAAAAAGAAGTCCTATATGTTCTTAATTTACACCTTCAGAAGCATACACATGACTGTTTAAACCCTTTTCCAGCAAGCTTTGCCATATATTCTCTCTATATAATATCCCAAAATATTTATCGTATTTCTCTTATCTCATCCAGTATTTCAGCATCGGTATTTTCCTCTACATAGCTGGATATTTCATACATCAGACTGTCAGCCATGGCATTATGTCATTCTTTTTTCTTTCAGGCCATGTACCCATGGTGCATGAAGCCTGAATGTCACTACCGCTATTTCCATATTAACACCCATTTCACCAGATCCAAGATATCTACTCAAACTCCCTCTCATGTTCTTTAAAAAACTCATAATATTCTCTCACCGTATCCAGTTCTGTCCATTTCTTCACATCTACCGGATTCTCATTAAAATCAATTATCTTTGCTCCAGGCAGAGATAATAGAAACGGTGAATGAGTCGCTATTATGAACTGACAATTATAAAATCTTGCAGACTCAGTAAGAAAATCTTTTAATTCTAGCTGCTTCTTAGGACTAAGGCTATTTTCCGGCTCATCCAGGAGATATAAAGCATTTTCTTTTATTTTCTCTGTAAAGTATAAATATGCACTTTCTCCATTGGAATGTTCCCTGACATTATCAGATAATCTTTTTCGAATATATTGGGACTGAGTTTTGGTCTTCGCAAGATTTCTTCGACGCAATTCCTCATAATCATCCAAGGATCTCATTCTGAATCTCGAACTCTTGTCCTCTATGTATTCTTCAAACATTTCTTCGCGCCTATAATCTATATTCTGATTGAAGCACCTAAGATTCAGCATAAAATCAAATACATCATCACTTGTAATGATCCGACTTTCTTCCGGAATCTCTCCTATACACTCATAATCAAAATACTTCAGATAGTCTTCATAGAAGTTAGAGCGATTATAAAATGTACCTCTTTCAACTCCAAGCTTCTCTGCAATTATGTTCAGAGCTGTAGTTTTACCACTTCCATTTCCGCCATAAAAAATGGTAATGGGTTCGAAATCTACGACTCTTAAGTTATGCTTTGTAAGTATCCCGAATGGATACCATGTATCATAGCAGGTTCTTTTAATGGACCATCTGACGTCCACTTCCTTTTCATACGTTACAAATCTAAAAGATGATAAATACATACAATTCACCGCCTTACAGAAGTCTGGCTTCTCTCACGTATCTCTCAGCCTCTTCCTCCCCATAATTTTCATATATACTATAAATAGCCTGATAGAGCCATTTAGAGATCTTATCTGATATTATGATTGAAGGTTTCTCAACCTGAAAGCGTGATACAAGTCTAGCATGTAACTGATGACATCTTGAAATATTTGTCATTATTCCACCACTGGACATATGTCTATATACGGATATCCCCCTATATTTTCTTCTATCACGTATCTAACCAGGTTGAACCATTTATCACATGCATCCAGAATTATGGCATCGCCGGAGGCTATCAGTGGTTTCTGCTTCAGGATGTAATCCACTGCATCTTCTATTTCTACCTCAACTTCTATATCAACATCTTCTGCATACTCATTTATCTTTTGCTTCAGTCTTCCGGAGTTTGATACCGGTTTATCCAGGTATATAACTGCCTTTCTAACCTTTAACTTCTCCAGAGTTTTAAGCAGTGCCTTAACCGCCAGGTCCGTCTCCGGAATCAGTCTGTATGTTCCTCTGAGTCCGGCCAGATCTCTGATAGTTCCATCCATACAGGTAAAGAGCATTGATTCTGAAAATGCTATCTCAAGTCCGATGATCACATTGAAGCCATCTATATAAATGGTTTCGCCTTCTATATTCTTAACTTCTCTGCTTAGTCTTGAAGATATCTGTTCTTCAGGCGAAACTGTCCTGGCAAGAGCCAGGCGCTGACGTTCTGAAAACATATAGTGGTCTCCTACGAATCTGGTTGCTCCTTTGACGGGATATCCATGATTCAGTAGAAATAACACTTCATCAGCAGCCTGACAGAGATTCGGTATGGCCTTATCTCCAAACTCTTTTTCATCAGAAGGAACAAAGCCTCTCTTTGCGTCTTTCATAACATTATTACTCCTACAGATCTCTACTCAGTGAATCCGGTATTCCTCTCGGTCCTCTTATCGCATATATCCCATATTCTTCCTTCAAGATGTCAAATGTGAATAGCTCTTTATCGTATCTCTTCTCTAGTTTTATTTTCATCAGGGCCGATATAGTTAGATTCTTATCCTGGTAAGCATAAGGAATATTTGTTTCCAGAACAGTGCATTTATACATTATTGCGGACACCGGAGCTGCTACATACATAAAGACCGTATCACCGACTTTGATACCATTTCCCTGTTTCCAGTTGGTTTCCTTTTCATTATCAAAAGCATGCTCGATATCATAATACTTAGGATTAGCCGGTATGATCCACTCTTTAGGCGGTCTCGTCTTCTCCTTTTTCTTTTTAGAAGCAGTAGCTGCAAAGCTGAAATCTATAACAGAATAAATATCATTTAATGCAGCTGTTCCATCCAGGAGAACCGAAATCCAGTTATCCTTATTCATATGATAAGCAGGAAGATAACCCTTCTGATGAAGTAGCATATCCATAAATACAGGATCATCCAACTTAACATTAATCACATCTACATCGTCTGTTCCGGACAGACCAAGTTTATCCTTGGATACTGTCATAACCAGAGCAAACCATTTCTTATTATCTTCATGTCGAAATACTGCATTACCCGGGTATTTCTCCCATGGATAATCAGGTTCAACACCATATTCTTTCTTAATATATTTGAACACTTTTTCTTTAAAGTCTTTACTCAAATCATCACACTTTCTTAGCCAAAATATTGTATCTGTTTTTCTTTGTATCTTCGTTTCTTTACATCTTAATCTTTCTATCTCATCAAGCAGCTTTGGTATACCTTGTCATATAATGATGTGGGTGTCAAAAGTACCTTTTGACACCA
>JAILEL010000112.1 GCA_024687845.1 Eubacterium sp. | reverse complement strand
TCAGACCAAAGTTGATGAAATGTTCAACTGCTACGACCGCCGCGTATCAGTTAAAGAAACTGAAAACCTGGGCGAATAGTACGATGCAGAAAAGAAAAAGAGAGAGCCAGAGGACAAGTTTACTTGTCCCATGGCTCTCTCATTTTCTTTTCTATACCGTGCAAACGGTCATCGTGGTGCCGCTTGCGGTACCACGATGGGCATGATGGGCATCGTACTATTCGCCTCATCTATCATTTTCTTCCCTCTCGCTGCCTTTATAATATGGGTGTATATATATCATTTTTGATACTTATGTCAAAATATCTTCCTTTTTAATCTTCATCAGATCATCTTCGCCCTCTGACTCTAATGCCCCGACGGAAATGAGTCTGTTCGCCTGATTTGAGATTACTTTTTCAAAGAAATTACGCATTGAACGTGCATTTCCAAAATTATCTCCCTCATCTGCCCGAATCTGTCTAATGACTGTAAGTATCACGTCATCTATATCTTCTTCCAGAATATAATCCTGCTCATCCACATAGGTCTTAAATATTTGAAGAAGCTCATCATCAGAATAATCTTCAAACTGGATATATTTGTTAAAACGTGAGCGAAGTCCCGGATTCGAATTGATAAAATCCTTCATCTCCTCAGTATATCCGGCTACTATTACAACAAGACTATCTCTATTATCCTCCATAAGCTTGAGCAGAGTGTTGATAGCTTCCTGTCCGAAATCGCCTTCATTTTCTGAAACAAGTGAATAAGCCTCGTCAATAAAAAGTATTCCACCCTTGGCCTGCTTCACAACATCATTGACCTTTTCAGCAGTCTGCCCCATATAGCCAGCTACCATACCGCTCCTGTCGGTCTCAATCATATGACCCTTTTCCAGAATTCCAAGAGTTTTGTAAATCCTACCTATTACTCTTGCAATAGTAGTTTTTCCAGTTCCCGGATTTCCGGTAAATACAAGATGTCTCGACATCACAGGATTCTTAAGTCCCTTCCTGCGGCGCATTTCATTTACGATCATCATATTTACCATGTCATGGATCTCTTTTTTGACATTTCCAAGGCCTATAAGCCCATCAACATCAGCAAGAATCTCATTTATTGTATCCATGTCAATTGGTGAGTTGCCAATCTTTCCAGAACTGGACTTCGGTTTAAATTCAGAGGATGTAAATCTGCTTGAAGAAAGCTGCATATTCCCTCTGAAGCCTTCCTGATTCATCTCGGTATCAGCCTCAGCTTCAGCAGAAACGCTATCCGACGTATTCTTATTATCTTCAGGAGTAGGTGCCCAGGTTTTTAATTTAAGACCACCAACGGTTCTGTCATCTCTGAATCCACCACCATTATCATTCATGGCATCTGCAATATTTACAGAATTCAAATTGCTTTGATTTGAAGAATATACCGAACCCGAACGAATCTGAGTATAGTTCATATGTCCCGATGAATTTTTAGGGGTCAGCGTTCTTATTGTAAATGCCATAGCATCGTCAAGAAGCGTGCCGGCAAATCCATCAGCTCCCTCCATCCAGAATATATAGTTCATTATGCCATTAATAAAATACTGCTGTACCATTACACTATATTTAAGAGTAGCCCTGGTGCAATGAAGAACCTCACTTCCAAACTGTTTCATTGCAGCATGGAATATTCTAGTGTTATCAAGAATGCAGTTGGGTGCCGGATTGTCTCTCTTCTCAAGCCCGCCTATAATCTTAATCGATGGCGGAACCTGCTTAATAAAACTATTCTCAGAAAGACAGTCGAGCCCATAACTCATAGCAAGTGTATTATAATCAAATGAAACACCAAAGGTATAGCTGATCATATCAATCTGTTTTATATCTACATCATCGTCGCTGGCCGCAAGAAGAAAGGCCATGTGGATCATATCGTCACAAAACTGATAAAAGAGTTCACCCTTCGGAACACCTGGAATATCTTTTTCATAAATCTCACATATTGACTGGCATTTTTTTAATAATGCTCCAGTGGTTTCCAACTATATAACGCCTCCTTTTATATGCGTCTACGAATCTTATCTTATCACTCGACTTATAATATCTTCAAAAGCAGCCTTAGTAGTGTCTGTCATTTTCAGATAGAAATTAACTCCATTCATTTCAAATGCTGCGTAGTAGCTTTCTGATAGTTTGCTCTTTCCGATATAAACCATTTTATCAGAAATATAAGATGGTGTTCCATTAAGAAGTTGCTCCGGTGCAATAGTTCTGTTCTTAGATATCTGAACTATAGCCGTTCCATCTTCCACATTTAGAAGGATTCTTCCAAGATCATCTGTAAGTTCCTGTCCATCATCTCCGGTAACAACCTGGAAATAGGTTTCATCATATGCCAGCAACTCAAAGGTCTTCTCCAGATCAACACCTATATAGGTAGAGTATTCTGAAAGTGAAACACTCTCTCCACCTATAATATTTCCGTCTAAGCCATCTATTTTTCCTTTAATATCATATGTCTCTTCACCATAGGTCGCTCTATCTGAATCTGTACCTTCTGAATCACCTGCAGCCGTAGCATCATCATTAGCATTTAAAGTTTTACTACTATCATCTATCTCATTATAATACTTTCCACTGATATCATCTGCGGCTTCTGCGGTCTCACTTTCTTCTGCAGCCGCAGAACTTTCTGCCATGTATGAATCATCTGATTTATCAGCTCCTGAGGATACTCCATCAAAGGATTCTGTATCCTCCGCAACATAAGAATCCTCGTAAGACTCTTCAGCTTCATCCGCTACTGCAGCTTCTGTAGCTGCACTGTCAGAATAATCCGAGCTTTCTGAACTATAATTATGACTATTCAGATTTCTGACATTTAACGCAATTATTAAAACAACGGCAGCCGCTGCAACAGTTGATCCGCCAATTATAAACTTACGTATCAGCTCTTTTCGATTGCGTTTCTTAGTATCCTCTGATGGAACAAATTCTATAACATTATTAACATTATCTTTGTTTATAGCTTCTCTATATTCGGTTCCGGTAATTTGGTTTTCCTGAATTCCGGATTCGGATTTTTCTTCATTAACCTTCTGCTCTTCCTCATGTACTCTTGCAAGAGTTTTAAGAATAAGAGCCTCGGGGGCATGTATATTATTCATTTCTTCTATGTATTTTTCCATTTTATATACCCCCTTTCATGTATTTTTCCAGAGTCTCTCTGGCTCGTTTCAGCCGGGTTTTGACTGTCGCTTCATTTATTTTCAAAAGATTTGATATCTCTGATATTTTCATTTCTTCAAAGTAATGCAAATGTATTACTTCTCGATATTTCTGAGGCAGCGACTGAACCATATTCACGACGCTCTGTCTATTTTCCTCAGCTATTACAATCTCTTCGGGACTGGCTTCCTCATCCTGATCAGCCGATATGTTATCCTGCATCTCATCAGGCATATCCACACTGACATTTTTCTTCCAGCCACTTCCCTCTAACCGCCTGGCTTCATTTATGGTTACTCTTATCAACCAGGCTTTCAAATGCTCTTCATCTGTAATTTTATCCTTGTACCGCACCAGCTTTACGAATACCTCCTGGAATACATCCTCTGCATCCTGGGTAACATTCGTATTTGCGACGGCTAGTCGGTAGACCATGTCCGCATATCGCCGCACTGCAGCGTCGATATCTACGGAAAATGTATTTTCACCCATACCATCACCTGTCACTAATTTTCCTTATATCTTCGTTTTCCTGTAACTATCAAAGGTTACAAGCTCAATAATAACTAATAGTATGGAATTTGTAAAGCCCACCGAGGACTACCCGAATGTCATTTTTCAAACCTTTCTCTATGAAATGTGCACCTTCTCCGGCAGTATGAATCCCCTTCTTCATATTACCGGAAGCCTCAGTTTCCTGAGGATGTGGTACATTATCCACCTGGGGAAAGGTTTAATGACATTTGGGAACCGTCCGCGGTGGGCACCCTCCTTACACCAATCCTATGCTTTTAGCATATCTGTTAATCTATATTTTAATTTATCTTTATTTTAGTCTGCCTCTACGTCTGTTACATCTCCAGAATAGTCCTGGTCATTAAGTCCATAATCATAGTAATCATCGTCAATATCATTGTAGTTATATAATCCTTTGTAAAGGTATTCTGATCTATCAAGCAGTGACATATATTCTACTCTCAGAGCATCATCTGTATAATGTGTCTTTTCGGCAAGGTCCTTTGCCATTGCTATTGAACTATTTCCGCAATATTCGCTATTCTTGAGGCACATACCGAAGCAAGCTACAGACTCAATCCAGAGCATGTTATCGCTAGCTTTATTATCGAATCCATTTGGCGAATATTTGCATGAATACTTAAGAAGCTGAGAATCATCTGCCTTAGGCTCTTTGTATCTGATAGAAAGATCTAAGATATGAGTTTTTTCAGATGAACCATCAATACTTGCTTCTTTTGTAGGAATTATCTCGTAAAGCGCTGTAATCTCATGACCTGAACCAATCTCTCCACCATCAACGCTGTCATCATCGAAGTCTTCCTTAGCAAGCATTCTGTTCTCATAACCGATAAGTCTGTATTTTTCTACTATATCTTTGTCAAATGTAGTCTGAAGCTTTACGTCCTTGGCAACTGTTTCAAGAGTAGATCCCATTTCTTCTACAAGAGTTCTTTTTGCTTCATAAACACTGTCGATAAATGCATAGTTACCATTTCCGTTATCTGCAAGTGCTTCCAGCTTGTTATCCTGAAGATTATCAGTTCCAAATCCAAGTACACTGAGGAAGATTCCTGATTCCTTCTTCTCTGTTATAAGTCTGGTAAGTCCATCCTCACTTGTAACTCCTACATTAAGGTCACCATCAGTTGCAAGGATTACACGGTTATTTCCCTTTTTCTTAAAGTTTCTCTCAGCTATCTCATAAGCCGTGTTGATACCTGCTGAACCATTTGTGCTGCCATAAGCTTCAAGTTCTTCAAGTGCACTTGCAATCTTATCTGAATTTGCACCACTTTCACCATCCAGAACAACCTTATCACTACCTGCATAGGTTACTATTGAAACTGTGTCATTCTCACCAAGCTCACTGAGAAGCTTAATAAATGCACATTTAACAAGTGGAAGCTTGTTAGGCTGATCCATAGAGCCTGATGTATCAATAAGAAATACGAAGTTGGTTGGTTTTCTCTTCTCTGTATCTATAGCCTTCGACTTAAGACCGATCATAACCAGCTGATGATTTGAATTCCAAGGGCATCCGTCAACTTCCATATTTACTGAAAATGGCTCGTCTGATGATGGCTCTTTGTAATCATAATGGAAATAATTGATCATTTCTTCTATTCTTACTGCATCCCCAGGAACACACTGGTTGCTGTTGATGTAACTTCTGATGTTTGAATAAGAAGCTGTATCAACATCTGCGGAAAATGTAGATACATTTTCATTTGCAGTACTAATAAAATCATTTTCAGCAACGTGACTATAATTCCTTGAATCTGAATTTGAATAATAATCATCCTTACTATCATCTGGGAAATAGCCTTTTCCAGTACTGTTATCATAGAACATTCCATCTAATTCTTCATCACCTGCATAATTTGCACTTTCAGACGCATTATCGTAGCTCTCTTCTGCAGCTTCATACTCATATGTTTCATAATTCTCTGAAGCATCACTCTTATTTGAGTCAGATGATGCAGAGGTTGCATAACTTGCACCGTCATCATCTGACGCCTCTGTTGCCTCCATAACTACTGGTTCATCAGAATCAGCAGCTTCTTGGCTTGTCTGATTTGAACCACATCCTGACATAGATGTCATCATAAGTCCTGCTACAAGAACCATACCTATACTCTTCTTAATAAAACTCATTTTTCTCATAATAAAACCTCCTTCACCTTTCGGGATATATTCCGGAACCTTTGATCTTTAAATCCGGTGTTTTTTTGCCTTTCTATATACAAAACCCGGCAAATGCAAAAAAGGTTTCAAAAAAAAATAAAAAAAAATTAAAATTTTTTTTGTTGCTCTTTTGTTATGTGTAATCTGATATGATTTTTTTATGTAGTAAAGAAAAAATCATTATGCTGAAATCAAGATTCTTTTTGTTCTCAGCATAATGATTATATCTTTGAGTTAGTATTCAAAATTTGCTTGCAAGGAGGAAGACATAATGGATAATAAATATGAAGCAAATATGATAAATAAAAATATAAATGAAAATTCAATAATAACTATGGTCTTATGGATTGTAGCTATCTTTATCTGGATATTAGTATGTTTTGTAAGTATCTGCAGTTTCTTTGTGACTGATGCAGTTACTTGCGGCGAGTACCCAATAGGTATGATATGTATTTTAATCTCTACAATATCTATGGCTGTCTATTATGGATGTATTCTCAGACAGAACAAATCATCAGACAACCAGATGTCCTACCCGGTCAGCGATACTCACTTTTAATTCCATACCTGCATTGAATTCAATGGCATCATCTTGCATACCATCAGAGAAGATGATGCCATTTTCTGACATGTCTGATACAAAATGAAGTTCATCTTTTTCAGTAACATTTCCATATACGAGTCCAGCCTCTGTAAATCTGCTAGGATAAGGTTCTCTGACCTGGAATATCAGCAGACGACTGTCCCATTCATACTTTGGAAGCGGAACCTCTCCCAGATTAAATGCTTTTGCCATTCCCTGAAACTCTGCCATAACCGAACGATGCCATCCAGTCATTCCAAGTCCAGTAGAAATAATAACCCCCGAAGAAGACTGATTTTCTACAATATTATTATAGCTGATATGATATCTCGCCGAAGTATGGTTACTGATACCTATAAAGAAATCATTTACAGCATATAGAACCTGGCCATCCTTTGTTTCTGCCATTCCCATAGTAATATTCTTTACCTTGTATTTTCTATTAATTACGTCTGGAATCAGAGTATCCATGTCCTTTGCCTTAAATGGAAGCAGTATTCCATCATATCTAATAGCGTCTGGATTAACACCTATAAGAGGTTGTCCATTAAGGTATTTAAGCACATTTGCCACAAGACCATCCTGACCAACCGCAATTACAATATCCGTTTCACCAAATATCATATTGGGAATATACTCTCTATCTATCACCTGTACACGGGCATATCTGTCTGCGAATAATTTAACCTCGTCTAGTGCCTGATAATAATTTTCGTGCTCTTCAAGATAATCATTAAAATCAGCCCCCAGATGCTCCACATAAAACTGAGCTTGCTCTATAGTATTATAACGACGTTTCAAATCCTCAAGTCTTGTTCGACGTCTTACTATAATAATTTTATTCATGCCTCTATCCATAACAGACCTGCCTTTCATTATGTCCGATCTATTTATTGTTACTATTTACGGTTAACTATTTATTTACGATTGTCTCGAGTAAATCAGGAGTAATATTCAGAGCACCGATCTTGCCTGCATTGGTTCCCATATCCTTAAAGGCTTTAGCCATAAGAGTTCCAGGATCCATCTTAGTCATTGCAAGTGCTTCTATAAGTGCTACATTAACATTTTCATAAGCTTTCATCAACTTTTCTACTGCATAAGCTTCAACATCAGCCTTCTTTCTTTCATTTTCAACTTCAAGCTCAACAAAGGCCTTATTCTGCTCCTCCAGATTGATTTTTGCTTGCATATTCTTATTGTCAAGTTCAATCCTTGCCTCTATATTTCTCCTGTCATTTTCAATATTCGCCTCCATATTTTTCCTGTCAATTTCAATCTTAGCTTCCATTTCCTTTTTCTCAAGCTCGTATTTTCCATTTTGTTTCATCTCATCCATTTCAAGCTCTGTCTGGATCAGCCTTCTCTTAATCTCCTGTTTCTTATCCTGCTTTTCTTTTTCCTTCTCCGCAACCTTAATCTCGGTTTCAAGCTCATTTTCTTTAATCAGTCTTTCCTGCTCTATAGCAGCGTTTCTTCTCATATATATGGCATCATCCTGTTCCTTAAGAATCTGCTCACGTGCAGCAGCTTCAAGAGCTTTTCTGGTTTCAGGCTTTGTACCTACTCCAAGGACATTAACTGTAAGGACTTCAACACCAAGCTTTCTAATTACTTCATCATCCTTGAGAGCAATCATGATAATTCCGGCCATTTCATCAGCAAGCTTTATGATCTGTCTGACATCCCGTTTACAAACCTCGCGAATTACTATAGCCTTAAGAACATTGCTGATTCTCTTGCACAGAAGATTCATAGCTGTAATCTGTTTTTCCTTATAATTTCTCTCATATCCGAAGTCTGCCATTCCCGTTGCCTGCTCAAAATCTGTAATCATATATGTAATAGCACCTTGAACACAGACAGTCTGATAATCAGCTGTAACAATATCGTCAAATGCGAAAGCTCCATCAAATGCAGTTGCCGGTACAGCAAGAATATTCGTTCTCATATTATCACAGAGAACCGTAAGTCCCATTCCCTGCTTTACAACCTTACCACCTTTTATCAACATTATATAATCACATGGTTGAAATTTTTTATACATAATACTCATAATCGTTTCCTCCTCTAAATAAATATATTCAAATACTTTGTAATTGATATGTAGATGCTGTAGATTAGTCTTAGTATTGTTTTGCTACTAACTGTATCTTAGTATTATTTTGCTACTATGTCAAGTGTTTTTATATTTTTACCAGAAGATTTTTAGTTTTCTATATTTTGAATAACGGTTTGGAGCAAAATAAAAACGCCTCAAAAGCTAAAACTCTTGAAACGTTTTAATAGTAAGATAATCTCTACTCACCTGAGTTCTCATCTATATCCTTCTTCCTATACAGGCGGCTTGGTCTATGCGCCTCACCAGCAGTCTGATAATCTGTTTCTTCAATCATATCAGCCACCTTCTTCCGGAAGTTTGTCTTATATAGAGTCTTTCCAAGCAAAATCTCATAAACTCTCTGAAGCTCTGGAAGTGTAAACTCTTCATCCACAAGGTTAAATGCAATATCTGTATAATTAACCTTACCTTCCAGTCTCTTTCGTCCGCACTCAATTATCTTCCTATGATCAAATGCCAGTTTTTTGTCTGACTCCAGTAATTCTTCTACATCAAAAAGCCACGCACCCTCTGTTCTTTTTCCTGCGGTAAAATCCAGTTTCTGAATAGGAACAAGAGCCATATAAGCAACAGAAATGATTCTCATTCTTGGGTCACGCTTAACATCTCCAAATGTATAAAGCTGTTCAAAATAAATATCCTTAAGTCCTGTTTCTTCCTTAATGCCTCTGATAGCAGCCTTATCCAAAGTCTCATTTATTCCCACAAAAACTCCAGGAAGGGCAAGCTTTCCTTTAAAAGGAGCTTCTTCTCTTTTTATCATAAGAATCTTAAGTCTGTCATCTTCTATAGTAAAAACCAGCAGATCTACTGCAACCGATGGTTTTTCATAAATTGAAGGATCGTATTTTTCCACGTTTCCACCTCCCTGAACTAATAAGGAAAATTATTCTTTCCATTTACCGGCTTTCCATCCGTCTTGATTGAAATGTTTTCTTCTATAATCGTGTGACCATAGAAGTCTGTTATTCTAAACTTATAAGGTCCGGCTGAACCCATTCCATTTGCAGCCGCAAAATAATTATATTCTTTTCTTTCCATCTTCTTATAACTTTTTGAAGCTGTATCGTAGTACTCAACAGACTTAACAGGATATCTACCATTTCTTACCTGAACCTCAGCCCAATACTGGGTACTGGTCGGTTTCCATAGAAATGCAACTGGATCTGTGGTCGGAAGTGGGATTATCTTCCACGTTATCTTCATTCTACCAGTTTTCTCAGGCTCTATGGTCTTAAAAGCCTTTCTTGTCAGGTCTATGTCCCCCTTCTTTCCCTCTGGGAGCCTGTCAGTAATAAGAACCTTAACCTTGTCTCCGTCCTTATCCGTTACTTCGATATAAGCACCGGCAAGACCATTCATATAATCCTCATTATTCATGGCAGCTGTCAGATATTTGCTTTCAAAATCATCCAGGTTAGCCGCTCCGGTACTTGCTCTATCGTAAAATGTTCCCTCCCCCGAATGGGTTTTGGATATAGAATATTCGCCTGCATCATACTTTGTTGTTTCACTTGATGGTTTTCCATCACCACTAGAAGTATCTTCGGGATTCTTTTGTTCTGTAGTATTCTGCTGTGGATTCTTCTGTTCTGTTGTATTCTGCTGCGGGTCCTTCTGCTCTGTAGCATTCTGCTGTGGATTCTTTTGCTGAGCTTTTTTTACCTTGACTATGAAGCTTCCTGATGCAAGAAGTTTATTCTTTTTATCGTAGGCCTTTACAACAACCTTTACCTTTCCTGCTTTTAGTCCCTTGATAACCAGTTTCTTTCCCTTAACAGTTACCTTTGCGATACCTTTTTTTGAAAGACTCACTCTTATTTTTTTATACTTATTCTTTTTGTCTTTTACTGCATTTTTAACCGTCTTACCAGCAGTTACA
>JAILEL010000102.1 GCA_024687845.1 Eubacterium sp. | reverse complement strand
CTTATATTTGTTCTTTAGATATATTTCTGAACTGATGTTACCTTCAGAATACATTTCATACTCTCTTATACGGCTTGCCTTTAGGATTTCTACTTTAGATTCCAGATCAGAGATTTGAATGCTAACATCCGGCATCTCTGTGCTAAGCCTTTCTTCCATAAGACTATCAAGACTCTTAATATCACTTACAGTCTTGCAAAGCAGCTCATATACATTATTCTCAATCTCCTCATATAGAAAAGGCTTAGAATTACAAGTTGAATATTTGCCAGCTATCTTTTTATGGCTGCAGTAACAAACTTCCCTGCCACACTCTACTCTATAGTCCAGCCTGAGTCTGCAATTACCGCATCGAAGTCTTGACCTTAAAGAATAATCCAGCTTTTTACATGACTTATGTTGAACTTCCATAAAAATATTCTGAGCCTGATCATATATTTCTTTTGAGATTATGGGCACATGATGATTTTCTATCTCTACCTGTTCGGATTCAGGAATGATTCTGTACTTGTTGTACATATACTCAATAGATTCAGATTTATGTGCTACCAAGGTTCCGTAGTATTCCTTTCGTCTGAGGATCACTCTTATCTTCTGCGAATCCCAAAGGTTTTCTTTCTGGGAAACCTTAAATCCGTTCTTATAGTTTTTCTTCAGTTTCTTATATAATCCCGGCGGTGAAACTTGCCTTTCATTCAGAGTATCTACTATCTTTCTATGAGTCCACCCTTCAGCAGCCTTTTGAAAAATGAACTCGACAATCTTACCAGCATCTTCATCTATAACCCATTCCTTTGTCTTAAGTTTTCTCTCATAACCATAAGGCACATTTTTAACACAGGAATCACCATTTGCCCACCTCGCTCTGTCAGAAGATTTTCTCTTCCTGGATAAATCCCGGCTATACATAGCATTTATAAAGTTTGTAATAGCTACATCAATACCTGCAACATCACCTATATGGTCATTACTGTCATAATTTGAGTTAATAGCAATAACCCTGACACCAAGCAACGGAAATATCTGTTCTATATAGTCACCAGTTTCTATATAGTCTCTTCCCAGGCGGGAAAGGTCTTTTATCACAATAGTTTCGACCTTACCAGCTTTTACATCTTTAAGCATCTTCTTGAATGCTGGTCTATCGAAGTTTGTACCAGTGTAACCGTCATCAACATATTCCACCACATCACTGTCTACATCATCATGAGAGCTAATATAGTCCAGAATCATAATTCTTTGATTATCTATACTATTACTCTCTATAAATTCATCTGTTTCTTCAGGATTATAATCTTTATCAGATATCCTGAGATACATCGCTGTTTTCAAACCTATTCACACTCCAAATATTTGTATAGTTCACTATAAATATCCTCATGTTTGAAGATAATCTCAAGACGGCCATCCTTTGTTACCTTAACCCTTTTAACCATAGCAATGATTATTTCCTTATCAGATCCCAATTCAATCATTTTCTCAAATTCATCCGCAGAATTAATATACTTATCAATTTCATTTAACTGGCTATTTTTCTGCTTATATAAATCATCCAGTTTGTGCTTTAGAGAAATATCATCTTCAGATATTTTATCTTTAAGCATTCTATAATCTTCTAGATCTATTTGACCACTGGCGTAATCCTCATATAACTTTGCGTTCTTTTCCTTTGCTTCCGCCAGCTCTTTCTCCAAATCACAAATTTGACTGTCAATATAAAGGCCACCTGCTTTACCGCTATTACTTCTTTTTTCTTTAAAATAATTTGCTCTGTCACACATCACTATTATTTGATTTTTTATCTGTTCCATAGTAATCATTTTCAAATAATCTACGGAGATTTTATTATTGCAATGTTTTAATCCCTCTTTAGGGCTACAAGCATAAAAGCTATGAGTATAATTAATATCGCTGCCACCTAATTTATCTCGCCTGATACTCATGGCTCTGTTACACTGTGCACAGAATATAAGACCAGGAAAATCACTTGGCAACTTTTCTCTCGACTTTGTATTTTTATCTATTTCATCGTTCATAATCATTTTTATTTCCTTTCTCTGATCATTCAGTTTCATAAAATCATCTTTGCTAACCAAGGCCTCGTGTGTATCAGGATAAACAAGCCATTTTTTTTCTGAAGCAAGTCTGGAATATCCACCAAACTTATTTACTTCGTACCTTCCACGATATGAATCTCCAGTGTATTCCGGATTTGATAAAATGTGATATATCTTCGATGGCAGCCATCTTTCACCGAACTTATCGATATTCTTATCTCCTGTGACGTTGCCTGGAACTGGAGCACCAATTAGTGTAAGTCTCTTTGCTATATCATTAACTGATATTCCCTTACTTCGCCATTCAAATATAAGTCTTACATATGGAGCATACCTTTCATCAGGTACCAGCTTATTATCTTCATATTTATAACCATAGGGTGCATTTCCGCGCAGTTTACTATCTCCGCTTCTGTTCCTGATCCTATTTGAAGAAATAATTTTTCTTGAAATGTCCTTTGCATACATTTCATTGATCATGTTCTTTATAGGAACAGACAGGCTATTTACATCTTCTTCACGACTACTATCAAAATTATCGTTTAAAGCAATAAGTCGTGCTCCAAGCTTCGGAAATATATTTTCTATAAATACACCGGTCTCTATATAATTTCTTCCAAACCTGGACAAATCTTTGACAATAATACATGTAACTTTACCCTTAGTGACATCTGAAATAAGTCTTTCAAACTCAGGTCTATTGAAGTTTGTTCCGGAACGGTCTCTGTCGGCATAAACATCAAAGAGTTCCATTTCGGGATGATCCAAGATATAACGATGAATTAAGGAAATCTGATTTTCTATACTTTCACTTTTATCATCATCCCTAAGCACTGATAGTCTCGCATATATAGCAGTTGGTATCTTTTCTCCGGAATACTCTTCATATGAAGAAGATGATTTCTGAGAAGTATTATTCTTAAAATCAATTATATTTCTCTTACTCTTTCTCCCCATCTAAGTCTCCTTCTGTCTCACTCGATATAAACCATCCTTCAGGAAAGCATTCTTTTCCATCATCCAATAAAGATATCTTCAAACCACCATCCATAGAAACATCAATCCTGTTTATATAAGGTTTTAAGTATTTGATAGTAAATTCAGTCTCTGGAATAAATAAGCTATACTTCTTGATCCAAGGATTTTTTATACTGAACATTTTCTCTATATCATCAACTTTACTCATTATTTTGCTTAATTCAGATTCCAATTCAGCAAGTTCTGCACCTGGTTCTGAAACATCACCATCATGACCGTTCTCAATTGCACATCCTTCATAATCATCTTTCTGACAATCACTTTTCTCATTATCAATGTCCTTATTATCACCAGAAGCATTATTAATTTGTATTTTCTTCTTGATCAACATATCTATCCTGGAACATAAATCCTTAGCTGTATCAGCATATTCAGAAATCAAACTATTCTTGTAAATATCGCTTTTTTCAGTATCAAAAACGTATTTAACAGCTAAGCATTTCTGTTTTTCAGCAATAAGAGTATTTCTTACAGCACTTTCAATATCCAAATATGAAACAAGCGCTTCTTTAGATTTATTCTTATAAAAGTAATACTTCCCATCCGAAGGATTTATGCCACATCTAAGTCTTTCATCACTATCTTCATAGAAAACCTTTCTATAAAAAGCATTTTCAAAATATGATGATTTATTTAAAAACTTTTCTGACTTCTTCACTCTAAGCTTGTCTGTAACTCTATCGTATACCTCTGCACTAACTATTGCAGGATAACTTATTTTTCTATATCCCAAATCTTCTATGCAACCTTTATATCTTGGATTCTTACGAATCCTGATGACCATACCTTTTTGCCATACATTACTTTCACATCCAGGTTTTTCAATACAGACTTTATGCATATGTGTCGCCGGAATTTCTATCTTTTTTTCATTAAGATAATTGACTAGTTTTGAGCCGTTCTTACCTTCATTAATCATCTGAAATATC
>JAILEL010000068.1 GCA_024687845.1 Eubacterium sp. | reverse complement strand
CTGCTTTCCCCTGCTGGGAGGCGGAAAAAGAAACCTCGTTTCTTTTCAATGGCAAAAGGGTAATTCATGTCACTCCGTAAAGGGGCAAGCGGTTGTATTTTCGCCCCAAAACCAGAGCGAAAATCTCCACCGGCAAGTATGCCCTCTTGACTCCGTTCCCGATTCCATGAAAATGAGCGAGAGTAAATCAAGAAGAAAAGAAATCGGCGGCCAATTTGACCGCCGATAAAAATTCAAAAAAACTTACACACTTAACTTGACAAACCCTTCTTAATTAGAACTTGGCAAAGATACCACACTTAGTATTTGCCGGTAACAATCTGCTCTTGAAAAATCTGAAGAAAAATTACTTAAGCTCCAGAGCTTGATATATCATTATCCTTTCTCTGCAATCATCTCTACCAGAGCCTTATCTAATAACCAATCCGGTGAAACACCCGGTCTTATCCATTCTCCTACAAGTTCAGATGGAAGTATGAGAGGCATCCTGTCATGTATCTCTGCAATCTCTCTTCCAGGCTCTCTTGTAAGAACTACAAATGTAGGAAAATTCTCTTCTATATGATACAGTCCACAAAGCCAGGTGATTTCTTCTCCCTTAGGATGAATCATATATCTGTCTCCAATCTGTGTTGTTCCATTGTCATTCTGAATATGATTCCATTCAAAATAGTATGAAGCAGGAATAATGCATCTGTGATTCAGCCAGTCGTATTTAAAGGTTGGTTTTTGATAAGCTGTCTCTGAACGTGCGTTAAGAAGTAGCTTTCCACATTTATGAGTATTTGTATAACCCCATTTCATCGGAAATACTGTCTTTTCACCTTTTGGATTTGGCGCAAGGACAGGTACAACGTCAGTAGGTCGGATTTCCCCCTCTGTTTTAACTGGATTAACTGCATCCAAAGCAAAACGTCTTGCAAGTGGAGAAATTTTTGCTGCATCTATTATGGATTTAAGTTCAGGATGAGAGGCTGATAAGAAGTATCTGGTACACATGACTATACTCGCTTTCGTAATAATCTTATACAGAGTGTAGGTAGTGCGAAGGAATCTGTCAAGAATGAATAGAGAATAGATATTCCACAAAAAGAGCTCGCCTTAATATTTGAAGCGAGCTCTCGGTTAAGAAAGGATTGAGAAGAATTTTATTTAACGTGTTTTCAGTAGTTATAGAATAAAAAGGTTTGAAGGAGGCTTTCTTGATTCTATGTGCTAATAATAATATGGAAAACTTAAATGAACCTTAAAAAAATAATATTTTCAAAAAAATCCCATATCTGGGTGTTTTTATGCTAGAGAACGTACTGAAGAACGTACTGAAGAACATATTTCCGTTGCTTGCAAACTTTCGGACAGTAATTGAAAATCGCTGAATAAACGGGCTGAAAATTGAAAAATGTGCGTTGAAAAAATGCTTATAAGTGCAAATATTTTATGCTCAAATTGACTGCGTGCCAAGTTGGCACGCACAGTGGTCAGGCGGTTAGTAATTCATATTTCTCTTCAGTAGTCTTATCATGGTCATAAACAATTTCTCTAAGATTATCTTCATCATAATTAGATGTTCCTGAATACTTGCTGTGACGTCTGATTATTTCGTATAGTTCGTAAAAATCACCATATGGATCATAATCAAGTCCAGATCCGGTGATTGCATCAAGTGCCTGGTTTAGTCTATCAAGAGCATCTAAAGCTTTTAATATCAAGATCATATCTTCTTTTTCTATCATTGTCGTTACCTCCGTGTTTTGTATAGTTACTTGCATTATATGCTTATAACAAGTGAGCTGAAATGGTGAATGATATAATTGCCTTCGTGCCAACTTGACACGAAGGGAAATAGTCCACTTTGAATTAACAATGCTTTTATTAGTTTTCTTCTTGTGATATATAAACATGAGTCGTAAAATATGTTATAGATTATTACTTACCTTTTTCCTTTCTTGATCTAGCTCCTTTGCTTATTCAGAGAGGAACTGGAATAGGAAGAAAGAATGTTAAGAAAAAGGATACAAAAATTTTAAAGAATTAAAGAGGTTCTGTTCATGGCTCACTCACATCAGCTATCTGAAAACTACATATTAAGTGAAAGATACAGAATAGTAAAAGTTCTCGGAGAAGGTGGTTTTGGTATTACCTATGAGGGATATGATGATCTTTTTAACGTTAAAGTTGCGATCAAAGAGTATTATCCAATAGGCCTTGTGAATCGTACTGTAACTGAATCTACGGAAGTAACTGCATTTACAAGAGAGAATGATGAGATTTTTGAAAGGGGAAAGAAAAGTTTTCTCAAAGAAGCAAAGATACTTGCTAAGTTTGCTTCTAATCCTAATATCGTATCAGTAAAGGACTTCTTTGAACTTAATAATACCGTCTATATGGTTATGGAACTTCTTGAGGGAACAGATGTAAAAGGATTCCTTAAATACAACGGAAAGATGTCTTTTGAAGATACATTTGCTCTTCTCCGTCCAATTATGGAAGCTCTTTCTCAGATTCATGCTGCTGGTCTTATCCATAGGGATATCAGTCCTGACAACATAATGATTACGAAGGACGGAACCACTAAACTTTTAGATTTCGGTGCAGCAAGAGAA
>JAILEL010000059.1 GCA_024687845.1 Eubacterium sp. | reverse complement strand
TGTAACTTTGTTTCCTATTACGACTTTTCTTAGATTCTTACATCCCTTGGCACAGTTATTACCAATAAATGTCACTGTAAAGTTAACCCCGCCTATCTTTACTTTATTTGTAGCAGATATAGTTTTACAGTTTTTATTATATGGAGCTACATACTTAAGATATCCGCCTGTTACCTTTCCAGTTTTCTTGTTCTTTATCGTTTTTATAATCTGGTATTTACCACCACTCTTCTTATCAGCTATCTTTAGTAACATCATATTCCCCACTATCTAATGTCTTTACCATTTGTCCAACTATCTGAGATAAGGGATAACACATATCGTGATTGATATATTTTAGGCCTATATCGGTAATACCAGCCTCTTCATCCATAACAACAGGATAATAGTCCTTAAAGGCAAATACCTTCAATGTAACGTCCTCATATAACGATCCATATCATCAGCTATTCTCTTAGCTCCTGCCACTGCAGCAACAACGGTCTTTGTTCCCGTAGCTACATCACCAGCTGCAAATACCCCTTCCATTGTTGTCTCTCCCTGAGCATCTGTTTGAAGATTTCCGTTATCATTTAGCATCAGCTTTGAATCTTTTTTAACAAGTCTGTCGTGAGGCTGTTGACTGATGGAAATAATAACAAAATCCTTCTCAATCTCTTTCTCACTTCCTTCAACCATTTTTAGTTTTCCATCCTCATCATTTACTGTATCTGCTACTATAATACTATTATCAGTAATTCTTGTACATACTTTATTAAATTCAAATCTTACACCATCAAGAATGGCATAATCATACTCTTTACCTGACGCAGCAACTTTATTTCCTCGAACATAAACAATCACTTCCTCAACCCCATGTCTTATAGCTGTTCTGGCAACATCCATCGCTGAATTACCAGCTCCAATTACTGCAACACTTCTACCAAGAACATAACCTTCGGGATTATTCAAATAATTGATAGCATAACATACATTTCCAAAAGTTTCTCCAGGGATTCCTAACTTATATGGCTTCCATGCTCCTGTACCAACGAATACCGATTTATAGCCGTCTTTTAGCAGATCAGATATTCCCGTTGATCCTCCTAAAGCAAAGCTGGGTCTTATCATTATTCCGAGTTCTCTCATTTTAATTAAATAGCGGTCAAGTATACTCTTAGGTAATCTGAACTCAGGTATTCCATATCTGAGGATTCCACCTATCTTATCGTGCATTTCAAAAATAGTTACTTTATATCCTCGCGATGCAAGAATAATAGCTATCGTTATACCTGCAGGTCCAGCACCAATCACTGCTACCTTCTTACCATTTGACTCAGCCTGTTTTATCTTTATTCTTTCAAAGCATGAATCTGATATATATCTTTCTATTTCTGAAAAATGAACCGGACTCCCTTTGATTCCTCTGACACAATGCCCTTCACACTGTTTTTCATGATTACAAACAATCGAACATATAATAGATAGCGGATTATTTTCAAATAGTATTTCTGCCGCTTCCATAGTCTTATTGTCTTTAAATAATTCTATTACTTCTGGAATATCTGTATGAATAGGACAACCCTGCTGACACCTCGGATTCTTACAATTCAGACATCTTTCTGCTTCTTCTATTACATAAGCCCCCATCTATATTACCTCCTATAAATGAAAAAATGATTTTCTTTTTAATCTTCTTATGGAAAGAACCCGGGGTATAACCCAGGGTTCCAAAAACAAAATAATTCGGAAATTGTATGTAAAAATTTAATACATACCATAATTGAATAACCTGTTATCTACAGGTTCGTACTAATTCAGCCGCTTCTTCGACAAGTATCTTAATCTTCTCAAAATCTCCTGCTTTGATAAGGTCTCCTTTAACCATCCAGCTTCCGCCACAACAGAATATTCTGTCAGACTTAAGATAGTCCACAACATTCTTAGCGTTAATTCCACCTGTTGGCATGAATTTAACCTTTGGAAATGCAGATCCAACAGCATTAATCATGCTGAGCCCGCCAGCATTTTCAGCAGGGAAGAATTTAACATGATCCAGTCCCATGTTTACAGCTTGAATAAGTTCAGTTGGTGTCTGGATTCCCGGACATACAGGAATATCAATTTCCAGACAATATTTTACTATCTCTGGGTCAAAACCAGGGGAAACAATAAACTTTGCACCAGCATTGACAGCTCTGTCAACCTGCTCCTTTGTAAGGACTGTTCCGGCACCAACAAGCATTTCCGGAAATTTCTCTGCCAATATTTTTATTGATTCTTCAGCTGCTTCAGTTCTGAATGTTACTTCTGCTGCCATAAGCCCACCTTCCATAAGGGCATGTCCAAGTGGCTCAGCATCCTTAACATCATTTAGTACAACAACTGGAATGATTCCAATTTCAGAAAACTTCTCAAGTGCAGCTAAAGTTCTAGCACTATTCATTTCATCTCACCTCGTAGGAATATATCCTTAATTCGTTATATTTACTGATCTACTGTCTTTACATCAGTATCAGCTTCTGTCTCTTCAGAAAACTTGCTCTCGTCTAGATTATTAGGATCTTGACCAATATAAGCTAGTATTCCACCATCTATATAGATGACCTGACCATTTATAAAGTCTGATGCTTCTGATGCAAGAAATACAGCCAATCCCTCAAGATCTTCAGTACGTCCCCACCTCTGTGCAGGAGTTTTGGATCTTATAAATCTATCAAATGGATTCATTGACCCGTCATCTCCTCTTGCCCGAAGCGGTGCAGTCTGTGGTGTAGCTATATATCCTGGTCCTATTGCATTACACTGGATATTATACTGTCCATATTCTGAACAAATATTTTTAGTAAGCATTTTAAGTCCACCCTTTGCAGCCGCATAAGCAGAAACAGTTTCACGACCTAATTCACTCATCATAGAGCATGCATTTATAATCTTTCCACCGCCTCTTTCTATCATAGATGGTATAACAGCTTTAGAGCAGATAAAAGGTCCTGTAAGATCAATATCTATAACAAGATTCCAATCCTGCAGTGACATTTCGTGCATAGGAATTCTTCTTATTATCCCAGCATTATTTACCAGTATATCTATAAGTCCCACATTTTCTTCAACATTCTTTACAAAGTTCTGGACCTGATCTTCTTTTGTAACATCACATACTGCTCCAAAAGCCTCTATTCCTTCTTTTTTATAATTCTCCAAACCTCTATCAACAAGTTCCTGATTAATATCATTAAATACAACCTTTGCTCCAACTTCAGCAAATGCCTTAGCATAAGCAAAACCAAGTCCGTATGAAGCACCAGTTACCCAGGCAACTTTCCCTGTAAGGGCAAATTTATTTAAAAAATCGTACATTTCTTTTCTCCATTTTGCTATTTTTTTAAAATTATTACTTATTTAAGATCCTGATTTCTAATATCATCCATATCATCGAAGTCCTGATTTTCTCCAACCATTCCCCAGATAAATGTATAATTCTGAGAACCACAACCAGAGTGAATAGACCAGCTAGGTGAAATAACAGCCTGTTCATTCCGCATTACGATATGCCTTGTCTCAGTAGGTTCACCCATGAAATGCATAACAAACGCATCTTCTGGTATTTCAAAATACATATATACTTCCATTCTTCTATCATGTGTGTGGCATGGCATAGTATTCCATACGCTTCCAGGTTCAAGATGTGTCATACCCATCTCCAACTGACAACTTTCAACCTGTCCTGGAAGTATATATTTGCATATAGTTCTGTGATTAGACTGTTCCAGAGATCCTAGTTCCTTCTTATTTTCGTCTTTAATAATGACAACTCCCTCTTCAGGTTCACCATCTACTTTTATAAGAACTGTAGGGTATACATAGTGGGCAGGGGCACTGTTTATATAAAATTTTGGAGGATTTTTAGTGTCTATGCATTTAAAGGTTATGTCCCTGCTGCCCATTCCTATATACATCCCATTTCTGTGGGCAACTATGTATTCGTTTCCGTCTACAATTATTTTGCCCTCGCCGCCGATATTTATCACACCCATTTCTCTTCTTTCGAGGAAATAATTGGCGCGGAGCTCATCACCGGCTTCCAACTTCAGCTCCTTATTAACAGGCATAGCTGCGCCTGTTATTATCCTGTCTATATGACTGTAAACAAGCTTAATCTCATCCTCATAAAAAACCTTTTCTATCAGGAATTCTTCTCTTAATCTTTCTGTAGTATAATGCTTCACATCTCTAGGTGAGGCTGCTGTTCTAAGTTCCATACACTTCTCCTCTAATAATTTAGCGTTTTACTCTTGCACCGGCGCCACTCATGATTCCTTCAACCTCTGAAAGTGATGCCATAGTAGTATCTCCTGGTGTAGTCATGGCAAGTGCTCCATGGGCTGCTCCATAATTAACTGCCTTATCCGGATCTTCTGTAGTCATAAGTCCATATATAAGCCCAGAAGCAAATGAATCTCCGCCACCTACACGGTCCATAATTTCCAACTTATCATATTGAGCCGCTTTATATATTTCTCCATCAGCCCAACATATAGCAGACCAGTCATTTACAGTAGCTGTTCTTACAGTCCTTAGAGTTGTAGCTACAACCTTAAAGTTAGGATATGTCTTAGCTGCCTCATTGATCATTTTCTTATATCCATCAATATTTAATTCCTTGAGATTTTCATCATTTCCTTCAACCTCAAATCCAAGGCAAGCTGTAAAATCTTCTTCATTTCCAATCATGACATCAACATATTTTGCTATTTCTTTATTTACTTCCTGAGCCTTTTTTTGTCCACCGATAGCACTCCACATAGAAGGACGATAATTAAGGTCATAAGAAATAACTGTGCCATACTTTTTAGCTGTCTTAATAGCTTCAATTACAGTCTCACTGCTTGTCTCTGAAAGAGCGGCATATATTCCTCCAGTATGAAGCCATCTGACACCAAGCTCACTAAATATATATTCAAAATCAAAATCCTCTGCAGTAGCCTTGGAAATAGCTGTATTAGCTCTGTCAGAGCAGCCAAGAGCCCCTCTTATACCAAAACCTCTCTCAGTAAAGTTGATTCCATTTCTGCAAACACGTCCGATGCCATCTGTCTTCATCCACTTAATAAGCGATATGTCGACTCCGCCCTGAAGTATGAAGTCTTCCATAAGCTTTCCAACTTCATTGTCAGCAAAGGCTGTTATTACTGCAGTATTCATACCAAAACAGCGTCTTAGTCCACGAATAACATTATATTCTCCCCCGCCTTCCCAAGCTTTGAAGCTTCTTGCTGTTTTAATTCTACCTTCTCCTGGATCAAGTCTTAGCATAACTTCTCCAAGACTCACCGCATCATATGTATACTCACCTTTTTTCCTTAAATTCAAGTTCATCCCTGTTTCACCTCAAAATAAAATATATCTACTTATCATATAAAAATCTTTCTGGGAGTTCTACGCCGAATTCCTTTGCCAGTTTACGAAAATCATCAGGTGTTATCGTCTGTTTTTTTTCTGAAGTCATAGAAAGTGTTTTAACAAGTATTTCGGCAGCCTTTTCAACGGTATGGAACAAACCAAACGTAAGATCAAAATCCTCACCAGCTGCAAAAAGACCATGATGAGCCCACACTACAACATCATATAACTGCATCAATTTACTTGTCTCAACTGCAATATCTCTTCCGCCTGGAACCATCCATGGAACTACTCCGATTCCATCTGGGAAAACTACAGGACATTCCGTAGCCATTTCCCATAATTCTCTGGTGAATACATCTGCATCAAGTGGAAGTACAAATGTAAGAGCTATTATATTTGCTGGATGGCCATGATATATAACTCTATATCTTCCATCAGTAAGTTTTTTCTTAACTTCATGATTCATGAGGTGAGAAGGAAGTTCTGATGTAGGACGTCCTCCATTTTTTAGTCCCCACACAATCCTATATTTTGTTCCATCCTCATTTACCTCAATAATACCTATAGTTTCATCAGGCTTTATCTGTGCATTTCTGAAGAATTTGCCACTTCCGGTGACTATAAAATATTCTCCAGCAACACCAGCAACTTCGGTACCTATTTCCATCCATTCTCCATGTGTGAATTCATTTTTTATGTCCTGAATCTCAGTATCCTTAATTCTATATGTAAGGTTACCACCATTTCTTTCATGAAATCCAAGCAGCCAACCATCATTTGCCATTCTAATAAAGCCTCTAACAAACTCAGCTTCTAATATTTTCATCATTACCTCTCTGTTCTCTTAGCAAGAATCTCTTTCTCATATTTATCAATATAACTGAACAACTCTGAATCTAAAGGAGCATTACATCTTCTCAGATACTCATTCCATACATCCTCAACTGGGAAGAATTTTGCTTCTTCCTGTCTGATCATAAGCTCAGTCATCCTATTTTCATCTTGAAGTTTCTTCATTTCTTCTGATGGAATAAGCATTGCACTTAACAGTGCTTTCTGCCAGCTTCTGAATCCAACACTCCATGCAGCTATTCTATTAATACTTGCATCAAAGAAATCCAGAGCCATTTTAATCTTATCAATAGCGCCATTTCTGACTATCTCTTTTGCCATCTCTCTTGTTTCATCATCAAACAGAACCACATGATCTGAATCCCATCTCACTGGTCTGGTAATATGAAGTGCAAATTCATCAAAGAAACAAAGAAGTGCAGGTATTTTATCAGATACAACTTCTGTTGGATGATAATGACCATTATCCATAAGCGGCATACATTTATCTTTATGAGTTGCCGCAAAGCTAAGCGTAAACTCTGCTGAGCCCACTGTATATGATTCAACTCCGATACCAAAAACTTTAGATTCTACACACGGTTTTACTTTATTAAAATCATATGGTTCTGAAAGAATCTCCTCAATCGATTCTTTGTACCGCATCCTTGGTCCCATTCTGTCTGCAGGAATATCCTTGAATCCATCACCAGTCCAGATATTCATCACACAAGATATACCTGTCTCTTCTGCAAAAAAGTTAGATATCCTTATACATGCTTTTCCGTGATTTATCCAGAATCTTCTTATCTTTTCATCAGGACTTGAGAGAGTAAGCCCATCTTTAACCATTGGATGAGAAAAGAAGGTTGGATTAAAATCAAGCCCCATATTATTTTTCTTAGCAAGCTCTACCCATTTTTTAAAATGGCGTGGTTCTATGGAATCCCTGTCAACATATTCCCTATCTTCAAATATCGCATAGCTGGCATGAACATTTATCTTCTTCATCCCTGGGGTCAGATCTATAACCTTTTGTATATCATCAAACAGTTCTTCATAATTTCTAGCTTTTCCAGGATAATTACCTGTAGTCTGAATACCTCCTGTAAGAGGACCATCATGATCAAAACCGGTAACGTCATCTCCCTGCCAACAGTGCAGTGACACAGGAACTGCTTTTAATTTTTCAATAACTTCTTCTGTATCTATTCCTAGACTTCTATAAAATTCTCTGGTCTCTTCATATCTTCTTTTTAAATCCATTTACTCATATACCTCTTTCTATAAATATCGTATCTATTTGTTTAATTGTTTATGCCATGTATTATTTGGTAAAGACGAACGATAAAATATTAAAGGATTCTTTTACACACTTTCTTGCTTCATTCAGATCAGTAAATGTACCATCTGCCAACATCTGAACAATGGCATTACCTATAGCAGTTGCCTCTTCTGGACCAGAAATAACTTCTCGTCCAGTGATTTCTGCTGTAAGCTTATTGAGATACGATGCTTTAGAACCACCGCCTACAACACTGATTCTTTCATAATGTTTTCCTGTTATATTTTCAATCTCTTCCAATGCGATTTTATAAGCTACCGCCAGGCTTCTGTATATCAGTGTTGCATATTCTCCAAGATTTTCCGGTCTCTGCAGACCATGTTCAATCAGATAATAGTCAATTGCATCCTTCATACGTTCCGGTGCAAAAAATGATTCATCATTTACATCAACTATGGTTTTATACCAGTTACTTTCTTCAGCCAGAGAACATAGTTCAGAATATGATTTATCAGGCGCATATTCCCTTTTCAGAGATTGTATCATCCAAAGTCCCATTATATTTCTCAGGAATCTGAATCTATAATTATATCCACCTTCATTTGTCATATTAGCTAGTCGTCCTGCATCAGAAATATTAGCCTCATCAAGTTCAACTCCCATTAGAGACCAGGTACCTGAACTGATATAAACAGTTTCCTTATCATATGACGGAATCGCTACAACTGCAGACGCTGTATCATGACTCGCAACTCTTACTACTTTAGTATCATATCCAACGAATTTTTTTAGTTCTTCCTTCAGATGACCTATCTCAGTTCCCGGTTCATATATATTCTTAAATATATTCGGATTAAACCCAAGTTCATCTATTAGTTGAAAATCCCAATTTTTTGTTATCGGTGAAACTAATTGAGTAGTTGTTGCATTTGTATATTCAGTTCCCATCTCACCAGTCAGTAAGAAACCAAAATAGTCTGGTAATAACAACATTGCTGATGCTTCGTTCAACACATTACCATCTGATCTAAGTACAGATTCAAGCTGATAGATAGTATTAAAAGGTTGCTTTTGTATTCCGGTTCTGCTATATAGCTCATTTTCCGAAATAACCTTATATACTTCCTCATCCATTCCGTCTGTTCTGCCATCCCGATATCCATAGCATTCATCTATTACTTCATTTTTAGAATTCAGAAGAACATAATCAACACCCCATGTGTCTATCCCCATAGAATAAGGAATATACCCCTGCTGTCCACATATATACATTCCTTTTATGATCTCACTGAAAAGCCTGCCGGTATCCCAGCACAGATGACCATTTCTTTTAATCATTCCATTTTCGAAACGGTATATCTCTTTGATATTTATCTTGTTATTATTTATCCAGCTTATTATATGTCTTCCACTGGAAGCCCCTATATCTATCGAAAGATAATATTTCATATTATTTTCAAACCTCTAATCAAGATGAAATACTGTTTTAAGATCCTTTGTTACCGGAGAATTATCCGGATTAGTTTCCATGATATCTGCCATAAAATCCCACCATTTTCTGTTAATCTCAGTATCAGCAGATTTACTCCATTTTTCTTCATCTTCTATCTCTATATAACCAAATAGAATATCTGTTTCTTCATCCCAAAAGATTGAATAATTCTTACCGCCACTCTCATGAATAAGCTCAGCCATTCCAGGCCAGAGTTCATTATGTCTCTTCATATACTCAAGTTCATACCCTGGATAGAGCTTCATTTTGAAACCTTTGATCATCTTACTACCCCCTCGTATTCTTCTTTACTGTTCTTTAGTATCCATCACAATCATATCAATAGCCTTCATATCCTCATCACTGATTTTAGGACTATCAAGAACCTCAACATTTTTAAGTATCTGTTCCGGTTTAGAAGCTCCAATTATTACACTTGTTATAACTTCATGCTGGAGCAGCCATTTTATGGCCATACTACTAAGACTCTCAGATCTTTTTTCAGCCAAGTTATTCAGCGCTTTTATCTTAGACAGCATATCATCTGTAAGGCTTGCCTCATTAAGGAATCTGCCATCTTTTTTGATTCGAGAATCATCAGGAATACCATTTAGATATCTGTCTGTCAGAAGCCCCTGTGCAAGCGGTGAAAAACAAATAATACCCTTCTTTTCTTCTTTACAGGCTTCATATAATCCATTTTCTTCAATACCTCTATCGAAAATGTTATATCTGTTCTGATTGATAATAAATGGAACCTTCATATCCTTTAGAATCTTAGAAGCCTGAATCATTCTCTCACCTGTGTAGTTTGAAAGTCCAACGTACAATGCTTTACCACTTCTAACAATATCTGCAAGTGCCCCCATTGTTTCCTCCAACGGAGTACCATTATCCATTCTGTGATGGTAGAAAATATCTACATATTCAACTCCCATTCTTTTCAAGCTTTGGTCAATACTAGCAATAAGATATTTTCTGCTTCCAAAATCCCCATATGGACCTGGCCACATATCATATCCCGCCTTTGTGCTGATTATTATTTCATCTCTATAACCACTGAAACTGTCTTTAAGTATCTGTCCGAAGTTTCTTTCACCGCTTCCCGGCTCTGGTCCATAATTGTTTGCTAGATCAAAATGAGTGATTCCATTATCAAATGCAGTCTCACACATTTTTTTCATATTGGAATACACTCCGGTATCTCCAAAATTATGCCATAATCCAAGAGATAAGCACGGAAGCTTAAGTCCACTCTCTCCACATCTGTTATATATCATTTTTTCATATCTTTTTTCATCAGGTGTATACATATTCATCTCCATTATCTGTAAATTTATTCTTAAATTCTTAGTCAAAATAAGTTCTAATAAATTCAATATCTCTGGAAGCTGTACGAGGATCTATCTCCTCTCTAATAACAGGAATATCGGGATTTCTTCGTAGATAATCCCTGAGAACAGAGAAATCCATGCATCCATTTCCAAGAAGTTTTGCTACATATGTTCCATTCTCTTCAATGATAAAATCCTTTAAATGTATTGCCATTATCCTGTCACCCAGTATATCAAAGCAATATTTCCAATAAGAACTCTGATTTATGATATCAGGTCTTTCCAATACATTTGCCAGATCAAATATAACCTTTACATGTTTTGTTCCAAGAGCATCAATAACTTCTCTCGTTGTCTCAACATCGCAAAGTGGATGCCATGCAACAGGCTCAATGGCAAAATCCTGATTGAATTTTTCTGCAGCCTCAGTAATCCTATACAAACTATCCATCATGTATGGAAATCTACGCTGCTTCTCCATTTTAGATAAATATTCATAGCTTGTTTCCGTACCAACTGCATGGGCCTTCAGTATTGTATTGAACTCAAGACATTTTATAAAGGTATCAACTGCTGACTGTCGGATTATTGGATCTGGATTACTTAGGTCTTGATAGCAGCTGAATATTATTACTTCAAGATTCTTTTCTAAAAAGAGGTCATGTATATTGTTGAGGAATGTTTTACTTAATGCATCAAAGTCATTGATATTAGAAAAGGATCTTGGGATAGCCAGTTGTAAGTATTTAAATCCAACTTTATTTATTTTATCTGTTAACTCTTCCGGATTATGTCTTCCATAATCATGTGCTCTGATTCCAAGTTTCAATGTTATTTCCTCGATTCATATTTATAACTGTATTTTTTTCATATCATATGGTTCAAGAGAAACACTTCTCTCTCCATCATATATTTTGATTTTAGTATCTATACTTTCACCTGTATTGTTTAAAACAATTAGTTTAGTAGACCTTTTAAAATATTCACATTCTACGCCAGTATTATCAGCAAAAAAGTTGTCATAACTATCAAATCCACTACAATAGAGCATGATATTTAATAACA
>JAILEL010000058.1 GCA_024687845.1 Eubacterium sp. | reverse complement strand
TGCAGTATGCATGAGTTTAACTATAGCGTCTTCACCTTTTAGCGCAGCATTATTCAGCACGTCTGAAGCCTTACTGAGATCTATATCTATTATATTATTCTTAAATACCTCGCTTACATTCTTCCATCTGAGCATCGAATTAGACTTATTATTTAATTTGCCAAGGCAGAAGTTAGCCAGCTCATCCAGCATTGGCTTTGCACCTTCTATAAAGATGCGTTCATTTTCTGAAAGACCGCTTAAAAGTTCACCAAACGGGTCTTCCTTACCTATGTTACGACTGTGATTTATATAAGCACTAAATGCACTCGCATTATTTCTAATTGCTTGAGATATAAGACTTACATCAATAGGATTCTGGGACGATGCAAGATACAAATCCCCTATAATATTAAGCAGTTTTGTACCGGATTCCTCCCACTTTTCCTCTGCACGCATTTCTTTTATTTTGTTTTCTACTTCTTCTTTCTTATACTGATTCTTATTAGCTTCATTTTCTTCATAAGTCATACTATTATTAGTTTCAAATGATTCAGCCATTGAAGTAGCATAATTTATATCTACATCATTATCAGTTATTTCATTTCCTTCAATATCAGATATGTTCTGAGCAGGAGCATCTGATTTGATTATCTTATTAACGCCTTCATTTAGTTCTGCACCAAGATTCATTGACTGTATCTCATTAACAGCCCTATCATAATCTTTAGCAGTTAATCCTTCAGATTCCAGATCTTCATCGGACAATTTTATTATTCCTATATTTGATATAAGCTTATATAATGCATCATCATCAAGTGTACTTAGCGACTCTTCAGGTATATTCTCAGCATCAAGCGCCTTCCTTATATAAGAATATCCATTTTCTCTTCTTGCCAGAAGTTCACCCTTGTCAAGTCCTTCAGTTCTTTTTACTTCTTCAAGATCAAGAAATACTTCTCTATAATAGTCTTCATTTCTATCTGCAAGAACCTTTTTAAATTCATTGCACGACTTAATCATTTCGTCGTAATGCATCGACTTATCATACATACGTCTGGCAAGGTCTATCATGTCGGCTGTTGGCATATTCTTCAGATCGTCCTGATTACTTCCGGTAATTGTTGTAATAGCCTCTATAAGCTTATCCTTATTTGCCAGGTCAATCGCCTCATCCAGAAGCTCTTGATTCTTCTTTATAAAAGATGCTTTTTCCAGTGCCTCATCAAGAGTTTTCTTCTGCTCATCCGGCTCGTTCATCTTCATCACAACATCTTCTGCATAGTTACTTATCTCTTCAATCGGAAGATATTTGTAAGTATCCGCATCCTTACCTGAGAAAAATGAAAGTAGTTCTGCCGATTCATTTATATGCCTTAGCTGTTGAACATATGACAATTCTTCATATTTTTCATTTTTTTCCATATCCGGTGATGCTTCATCATAGTTAATATAATGTAAACCAAGAGAAGTAATATTAGATAAATCCATATTACGTAATGAATCAAATGTAACCTCTGCACCTGCACCATAATTAAGTACATGTACCGAATATTCATAAGCATTAAGTCTGTCAAGCTCAGTTATCTCTCCAAGCTTCTTATTCATAATATTTGTGAGAGGCTTTCTAAACTCCTCGTGAGTAGGCGCATTATCCCATATTCTCTTACTGATACCAGATTTAATTAGCTGAGCATAGTTATCGCTGTCTATATCATTCTTATGCTCTTTAATGGTTTCTATGAGCATAACTGTAGGGACAGTATCTATTGCGTCTCTATCATAGTCAGCATCGAGGCTCTTATCTTTATCAAAGACATATTTATCCAGATAATCTAAAACTGCCTTTCTTGCATTATCTGAGTCTACGTATGACTTCCCAATAGTTCCAAGGCTTTCATACTTCTCTATAGCCTGTTCCATGGTTTCTCTTTTAATTCTTCTTGCACGAAATACCATGGCAACATCTATTAACTGTGACTGCATTTCAGCCATCCTGCCTTCTACTTCGGGCATCCATGTTGAAGCTGCTCTACTTGCACTATCAGCCATATTCTTAAGCTCTTCTTCTCTCCTAGCCCTATCCGCCCTGGCCTCTTCTTCCTGTCTTTCTCTTTCACGACGAGCCTCTTCAGCAATTCTGATTCTTTCATTTTCTTCAGCTTCAAGCCTTGCTCTTTCCTCTGCACTTAGTCTTTCTCTCTCTAAACGTGCTTCTTCTTCAAGTCTGGCTCTTTCTCTTGCTTCAGCTTCCTGTCTTTCTTTTTCTCTAGCTGCTGCTTCCTGGCGCAATAAATCTTTGACAGCTTCTTCGTGCTGTGCTTCCCTGGCTCTATAATCATCTAATCTGCCTTCCATTTTAGAATGCATTTCTGCAGCCTTATTCTTTAGCTCATTCTCCCTATCTATACTTGCCTGCTCTTCATCAATTATAGCCTGTCGTTCAGCAGTTAATTCGTTATTATATTTGTTATGTAGCTCGATAAGAGCTTCGCATCTTTCCTTACGGAATTGATACGAAGAGTTACTTCTTTCATTCAGATAAGTATTTGATGCTGTAATTACTTCATTTAAAAGATTAGCCTTCTCTTCAGCATTCTGAGTTTCCAGATATCTACGTATAGTCCTTTTAACTTTTTTATAATTAGATGCACGCATACTATCTGCATACATAGTCTGAATAAGCCTGTCCATCTGCTCCATTGTTTTATCTGACTCAAGTTTTACTTCCGGTGCAGGTACAGGTTTTATGTTTGTTATATGAGTAGTAAGTCTTTCTGTGATATTAGCACCCTTAAATGAGGCATTCTTACCTCTTTTAAACTCGATAACATCATTAAAATATGCCTTCAAAGCAGGATTTTTTGTACGATTTCTAAGACTTATCAGCTTTTTTTCTGATGTTTTTTCAAAGTCTTTTCCAGCAAAAACAGAGTAGAAAGGTGATGTGATGATACGCATTCTTGTTTCATAATCCTTAAGGATTTCCTGAGCAAGCTTGCACTTAGCCTCTGTCACCTTACTACTATCTTTATTTCCTTCTGTTACATCTCTTCTTGATCTGAAGACATTATTATTTTGTGATTTTATATGTTCTATAATTGTAGCACCATCAGCCAGTGATTTTAATTTCTCATATTTCTTCGCAAAATCATCTGCAAAATTCGCATTATCAGTATATGCAAATTCCTCCATATCAGTATCTTCAATGATTTCAAGCATATCTAATGCGCACATATCTGCAGATATTTGATCCTGAGCCATATTCTTAACAAATCTGGAAGGTTCAAGTCTGCCTTTATACTGAGCATACAGAGGACTATTATCATTTTTTAACCTGGTAAGATAAGGAATCCAATTAATTACAGCATTTTTATATGCAATCTTGTTATCATCTACAGCCTTATTATCGATTGCAGCAGCACCTATAAATGCATCCACAACCGCGTCAGTTCTTGCTTCATTCATGTCTTTTAATGCATTTGACATATTTTCCTGAAGAACAAATCGGCTTCTGAAATTTCTTACTCTATCTGAAGCTTCAAATCTTCCTACACTTCCAAGACCGGTATTTTTTCTGCACTTACGTATCATTATAAGAATCTCATTAGAGGTCCAGCTCTTAAAAGGCTTATTATTATTGCTAAGATTTGCTGCTTTATAATTATTATTTAGAAGCAGATACTGGTCGATGTTTTTTTTGCTTTCATCTTCTGCTTCTACACTGTCTAAAATATTACTTGTGAGATTATAGGCAGCCTCTTTTTCCTGTTCTGTAAGTTCTTTACCTGTTACGTCGAATATTGGTCTGTTTTTGTAGTTTTCTCTTGACATATAGCTATTCTTACCTCCATGATTTTAAAAGAAAATGTATAAGATTCCTCAAATTCGCACGGAATGACATGTGGGAAGTTTTTGTAAATAACCTTTTTCTATGTGAGAAGTATATATTTCACATATCACATACTGTCATTCTATCAGTTTAATAGCAACAAAAGAGCAACACATATTTATTTGTATAATTTCAATAAAAAAATGTAAATTTACAAAAAAAGAAAGCCATGAATCAAGTAAATTCAAGGCTTTCTCTTAAAAAATTACTTAGTGCGGGAGATGGGACTTGAACCCACACGACGTTGCCATCACTAGATCCTTAGTCTAGCCTGTCTGCCAATTCCAGCACTCCCGCTTATTCTGTACTGTTTCACAGCACGATTGGTATAATACCATTATATCAGACATATGTCAATATTTTTTCAAACAAACAAAACATTTTTTTCAGATTAACAAAACTAAGAACAAACGTATTCCGATTTCAACTGAAAAACTTGAAGAAAATAATAATATTTGGTATAGTATCTTGATGTGTGTAACATTTTATGACTTACATGTAATACTAAAAAAACAAGGAGATAACACATGAAAAACATCATAGTTGCTCAATCAGGGGGACCTACAACAGCAATAAATGCATCGCTGGTTGGGGTTATAAAAGGAGCATTATCCAGTGGAGGCTATGATAAAGTATTTGGTTCGCTTTATGGAATAAGCGGAGTTTTAAAAGAAGAATTTATTCAGTTAGAAAATCTAAGTGATGAAGAACTGCATCGCATCTACTCTACTCCATCCAGTTACCTAGGGTCATGTAGATATAAGATGCCAGATATCAATGAAGACTCTTCAATATACGAAAAGATATTTAAGATACTGAATAAATATGAAGTCACTGCATTTTTCTATATAGGTGGAAATGATTCTATGGATACCATTTCTAAACTTGCCGAATATGGCAGCAGTATAGGTAGTGATATTCGTTTTGCAGGAGTTCCTAAAACAATTGATAATGATCTGGTTTCTACCGATCATACACCTGGTTATGGATCAGCTGCAAAGTTTATAGTTGCATCTATGCTGGAGTTTGCACATGATACATCAGTATATAAAGCTCCAACTGTAACACTTGTAGAAATCATGGGAAGAAATGCCGGTTGGCTTACTGCTTCTGCTGCACTTGCCAGAAATGAATATAGTGATATACCGCAGCTTATTTATCTTCCTGAAGTACCTTTCAGTACTGATGATTTTATCAGAGATATAAAGGAAGTATTGCAATCAACCAATAATGTAGTTGTTGCAATCTCAGAAGGCTTACAGGATGCAGATGGAAATTACCTTTCAGCTACAAAGGCAGCATGCGATAAATTTGGCCATGCACAACTATCTGGAGTGGGAAAGATTCTGGAAAATCTTGTAAAAGAAGACTTGGGAGTTAAATGCCGTTCTGTTGAAATCAATATTCTTCAAAGATGTGCCGCTCATATGGCATCAGCTGAAGACCTCGAAGAGTCTGAACTGTTAGGCGAAAAAGCCGTTGAGTATGCTATAGAAGGAAAAACAGGATATATGACTACAATAGTTCGTACCTCCAATGAACCATATAAATATAAAATTGAGCCAGCAGATCTAGACGGAATTGCTAATCAGGTAAAGCAGGTTCCAAAAGAATGGATTAATTCTTCAGGAAATGATGTCACTTCCGAAATGCTTGATTATGTTCGTCCACTACTGTGTGGTGAGGTTGATATAGAATATAAAAACGGTGTTCCTGTATATGCAGATATTTCACATCTTACAGGAGTCGTATAACGCTAGACTAATAATACATTTTTAAAAAAGTCCTGGAATTACCCAGGACTTTTTTCACCCCCTATACAGGTTCTCCTATCGTGGAGTCCCCTGTCACATTTTCACCAAATTCATTAATCAAATGTTTTGGATATGGTTTTAAAACAATCAAATAAATATATTCCCAATACTGCATTAAAGCCTACTGCAGAAAATGTGCTGAATCTTTCAAATATTCCGAAATACTCTGGTGGCACAGCGAAACTTCCGATGGCACCTGCAAACATAGTAACAAGTGCAACAGCCGCCCAGAATCCTATTCCTCTCAATTCTTTCTTTTTACATCCAGATATTATCAGAAGAATCAGCGATATGATTGAAAGAAGAACAACAGCTGCAGTTATAACCATATGCATTATCTCCTGAAAACCTGCTATATCCTTGCCTGAATCGCTTAGTGGAAACATAGTGTAACCAACTTTAGATATCCAATTCATGATTGTGAAAAGGTAAACGCCAAGTCTAAATAGTTTCGTCGATATTTTCTTATCAGACACGTATATCGATACACATGTAGTACATACAACACTTCCAACAGCGTAAAATGCTGACAGCTGATCCCATAACATTCTTGAAGGTGCGTCCATAGCCGAAAGGTCACTCGCTGCCATTGATTTCCAATCATACCCTGGAAATGCCATGGGAGAAAAAATTATCGCTGCTGAATATGATATCAACTGAATAATTCCCATAAGTCCAAGCCAATTGATCAGCTTCTTTCTATTATCTTCTATGTTCATTTTATTTTCTCCCTTTCCTTATTTTCCATATATCCTACAGAACTCATCAATAAAACCACTCATCATTTCCGGCTTATTATCTAAACCTGCGAACTTCAGGTCAGACTCATAATCAAGTATAGCGTGAACTGTCATTGCAAATGAAAAAGCCGCCGCATCAGGATCATCAAAATGTGCTATCTTCTTTACATCCAACGCATAAAAAAGACTTTTTGTAGCATTTATCATTGTCTGTGTTTCTCTCGCCATTATCTCAGCTGCCACATTATTGATAGTTCTTTCAGACATAATAACCTTGTAAAAAAGAAACATGTCCGGATCATTTACCATACTTTGATATGAACTGACAGCACCCATCATAATATCCTTCAGAGAAACTTCAGGTCCCAGCTTGTCGTAGTCTACGCCACCCACAGCTTCCTTCTTTTTTGACATTTCCCTAAGTACCACGTACATTTCCTCTACTATATCATCCCTTGAAGGAAAATGATTATAGAGAGATGCTTTTGTAATTCCTACCTTATTCGCTATCTGCTGCATAGAAACGGTACCAAGGCCATTCTCAGCCGCAAGCTCAAGTGTTGCCTTAATTATTTCATTCTTTCTATCATTCATAATATCTTGCCTTTCATCACCACAAAAAATGATTAATCATTATATAGCCATTCAGAACGTATTTTACCTTTCGTTCGTTATATTACTACCATTCGGTAGTTTTGTCAACTATAAAAACCAGGGTATTTTATTCCCCTGGCAGAAAATCACTCAAATGAAATATCACACTATTCAGGATAAATATCTATCACTTTAGAACTTATGACACTGCAGTCTCCTTTAAGGTCCTGGTAAACATAAACTATTTCCCATTCTGTTTTACCGTTTAATTCTTCCACACTAGGTTCTGATCTGCATAGAAATGCATAATTCTTCCCTGCAACTATTTGTGAACCAAGATATGCTACTGGAGTATATTTCACACCAGTTATAGTCTCTGTAGATTTTTCAAATATATCTTTCAGTTCATTTGTTATTTCTGCATTTTCAGATGTATCCCATCCTCCAACAGAAACTGCATTAACCTCTACTTTAGTTTCAGCCTTATCTTCTACCTTCCTGCAAGCTAATAGTATTGTCATACCTAATAAAATAATTGATAATAATGCTATTCGTTTTTTCATGCCCTTCTCCTTTTCAAAATGTATTTTATTTGTTTCATTATCAGAAAAACTTTTTTGCCTTTCTATATATAAAACCCAGCAAATCTTAAAAAGGTTTCATTTTTTTCTTTTTATAACAAAAAAGGTCCCAAAGGACCTTTTTCATTACGAATAATCGTATGTTCAATATATTTATGCAAGAGATGCCTTAGCTACTTCTACAAGCTTTGAGAATCCTTCTGGATCACTGATAGCTATCTCAGAAAGCATCTTACGATTCATGTCTACGCCTGCAACCTTAAGCCCATGCATAAGCTGGCTATAAGAGATGTCATTCTGACGTGCTGCTGCATTAATACGAGCAATCCAAAGCTTACGGAAATCTCTCTTACGATCCTTACGTCCTGCAAATGCATTAGCATCTGCTCTCATTACTGACTGCTTAGCTACTCTATACTGCTTACTTCTAGAACCACGATATCCTTTAGCTGCCTTAAGTGTTTTATTATGTCTTTTCTTGGCATTTAAGCCACCTTTAATTCTTGCCATTTTATTATCCTCCATTCAAAGTTCCTGTAAATAATATTTTATTCAATACAGGACGACATTACTAATCACAATTTATTATCTTATGCACAATTTACAGATATGGAAGAATCTTCTTCATATTCTTCTCATTTGTCTTATCTGTCATAGCTGCTTTTCTGAGATTTCTCTTTCTCTTAGTTGTCTTCTTTGTAAGGATATGACTCTTGTAAGCCTTATTTCTCTTAAGCTTTCCAGTTCCTGTAACCTTGAACCTTTTTGCTGCAGCTCTCTTTGTCTTTAACTTTGGCATTGTTTTTTCCTCCTTATTATCTGGCTAAACTGACACATCAGCTTAGAACATTTTATTATATTTATTTATTCGCTTTAGCAGCAAGAAACATGGTCATGCTTCTTCCTTCAAATTTAGCAGGCTTATCAATCACAGATATATCAGATAATTGCTCTGCAAAATCATCCAAAAGCGGTTTATTCTGATTTACATATGCAAGCTCTCTTCCACGGAATCTAAGTGTAACCTTTACACGATTTCCCTTAGCAAGGAATTTTCTTGCCTGATTAATCTTTGTATTAAGGTCGTTTTCTTCGATATTTGGAGAAAGACGCACTTCTTTTATCTCAACAATCTTCTGTTTCTTCTTGGCTTCCTTTTCCTTACGAGCAATCTCATAACGGAACTTACCATAATCAATTATCTTACATACAGGCGGTTTAGCATTAGGAGATACTCTAACCAGATCCATCCCTGCCTCTTCTGCGGCAGCTCTGGCATCCTGAATGCTCATTACTCCCAGCTGATTGCCCTCAGCTCCGATAACTCTAACTTCCTTGTCTCGAATCTGTTCATTGATTAAATAGTCTATTGCCTTGCCCTCCATAAAACAAAAAATATCGCCGAAGCGATATCCACAAAATCAGTCTAACTGATACATAACATCAAAACAGGATTATCTGACTACACAATACTGATAATCAATCAGAATTAAACCAGACTATATCCATTAAATGATATAATATCTTACTAACTAATATTCGACCCGACCGCCATATGCTGTCCCAGGTGAGAGTGGATGCTCTGCTTCGTTTTTTCACACGCTTAAATATAATAAAACAAAATAGTTCCACTTGTCAAGCACTTTTTTAACTCCCCCACGGAAGAAATGGCGTGTTTCCCGATACAGCCAGCTTTATTGACATAATAAGAGATACTATAAAAAGAATTACATTTCCGATTATATCAATTCTTACCAGCCATTTTAATAAAACGGTAAAATATCTGAACCAGACTTTGCCGCTTTGTTCTCCAGCTTCATATAGTTCGTGTTTGACAAATATATGTCTGAAAACAATACCGATAGTGAACCAGAATATAGCTGAGAGCATCAGAATATATGGAATATATGGAGTTATTATGGCGGTCATTCCCAGGATTGAAACTACTGGCCATATTATAAAAAGAAGAAATAATATTCCCATCAGCTACACTCTCCATTATTCATAAATATATACTCCCGGAGCATCATTTTCATAATGAATCTCATAGTTTCCATTATCATACGCACTCTTGCTTATATATTGAATAGAATGAATACCCTGTTTTTTCGGATTATCAGTATCTTCCTTTATCCAGACTATATCTATATAACATTCAGAACTTTTTTCGTAATCAATATTGGCCTGAGCTTCATAAACATATAGATTAGTACCGCTCCCATAAGCCTCAGCATCCTTTTTCCGAGTTCCTCCGGATGTTCTCTTCCCAAGTTTTGCCTCGGATGGAATCTTATCACAAAACCTTTTCAGATCATCCTTTGAAATTCCTTCTGACTGGGCGTAATCAGAAAAATACGACTTTATTTTAACGGTTTTATTATCTTCTGCATATTTTTCAATTTTTCTAATCACATCTCTTTCCAGATAACTGAAGCTTCCGTTTCCATTTTTTAGATTCCATACAACCTTATCACCAAATATATTACTGCCACTGAACTTTATCATAAATGACAGCATTATAATCAGCATGGTAAGAACAACATTTCCATATATAACTATATAAATGATCCATTTAACAAAATCTGCAAAGAATCTGACAACACCCTTCTCACTTTGCTCGCCTTTTTCATATACACCCTTTTTTATATAAAAATATCTGGCAACCATTCCAACTGCAAACCAGAAGAGGCAAGATACAATTAAGCCGATTACGATAACTATCTTCATAAAGCATACTCCAATGATCAATCAAAAATATATACACCTGGTTTATCGTCCGAATCCAAAACTTTTGAACCACTGTTCTCAGTTGAATCTCCCATAAATAATTCAATAGAATGTATCCCCACCTTGTCAGGGTGCTTATCATCTTCACATACCTGACATATAACCAGTCTGAATAGATTTCCATTCTCATCAGTAAAATCAACGTAGCCTGTGACCTCTTTAAAATAAGATGATGTACCATTCTCATAATCGTGATCACTGTCTGAACTGGATGAATTATTTCTTTTGATAATCGTAATCCTGTCAGGAATATTATCGCAAAAGTTTTTCAATTTTTCATTTAAATTAGAATGAGCATGTGCATAATCAGAATAATAATCTGATAACTCATCAATATTCCCATCCATAGCATTTTCTAATACAGCATCAGCAACTTCCTGATGTGTTTCAAAGGTAATCTGTCCATTTTTTATTCTATCTGCAGTAGTTTTTTCTTTTTGAAACATAATAGGAATCATTCCGTTTGCAAAAAAGAAAATAGCAAGACAAACAGATGCGGCCAGCAGAATAATATTTCCATAAACATCTAAACGGACCAGCCACCTCAGAATATCTGTAAATATACGAACGCCACGTTTCTCGCTGTTATCGCCTTTTTCATAGATGCCATACTTATTAAATATTCTACCACATATAAGACCAACAATAATAAAAACAACACTTGAAATCATAAGGATATAAGGAACAAATGGCACAACAAGCTCATACCCTATAACGATAATAATTATTGGCATTAAAAAGAGTGTGAAAACTGCACCCATTTCTCTTCTCCTTATAATCTGTCAGAACATCTTCAGTATCTATTAATAACTACCCAGAACTGTCATCTCATCAGTATTTGCCTTAAGTTCGCGAAGAGCTTTTATTACATTTCTGTCAGTCAGTTTACCTTCAAAGGTCACATAGAACCAGTACTCCCATTTATGCTTAAGTGATGGACGGGATTCAATACTAGTCATATTCAGTTCATTCGCATCTATGATTCCCATAACATCGTATAATGCACCGACCTTATGCTGAGTGGTAAAACATATACTGACATTTACTGACTCTTTTAGAAATACTTCTTCTCTAGTCAGTATTACAAACTTCGTAGCATTATCAGCAGAAAAATTTATATTTCTCTCAAGAATTTTAAGCCCGTATATTTCAGCCGCTCTCTCACTGGAAATAGCCGCATGACTTCTGACTCCATCTTCCATTACCCTTTTTGCAGCTCTCGCAGTGTTACTTACGCTTTCTGCACTGAATCCATTTTTCTCGATATATTCCTTGCACTGCATAAGTCCCTGTGGATGGGAATATACCTTTGTAATATCAGTAATACGTGCTTCCTTCATTCCAAGGAGACAATGATTTATATCAAGTGTAACCTGAGCAACTATTTTTACTCCTGCAGTTCTGATAATATCATAATTTCCACTTACAAAGCCAGCAGAACTATTTTCTATAGGAATAACCCCATACTCTGCTTCTCCATCCGCAACTGCCCTTACAACGTCATCAAACTTTTTAACATTAGAGTATTTAACTCCACCTCCAAAGAATTTTATAGCTGCTTCTTCGGCATATGCTCCAGGTACTCCGGCATAAACTACTGTTTTTCCATTTATATCAAGCTCATCAAGTTCTTCATACTCCTCAGTCTCAACATATTTAGCTGCAGCATATTCTGATCTTTTAAGATCATCAATCATCTGGATCACATTTCTATGAAGTGTAGGATGATAAATGTATGGTGCTATCTCAGCCATTGGCCTAAGCACAAAATCTCTTTTATGCATCTCCGGATGTGGTATGGTAAGAGTCTCTGTATTGATCACATAATCATCAAAAAGAAGTATATCAATATCAAGAGTTCTAGGACCCCAATGAATAATCCTCTCTCTTCCAGCTTCAGCCTCTATGTCGTGAATTATTTCCAGAAGTTCATCAGGCTCAAGAAAGGTTTCTATTTCCATTACGCCATTTAAAAACATAGGCTGTTCAACCGGACCATAAGGTTCAGTCTCAATAAATTTAGAAACATTTTTTATCAATATTGAAGAATCTTTTCCAAGCTCATCCACTGCAGTTTCAAGATATTTCTTTTTATCACCAAGGTTCGAGCCTATCCCAAGAAATACTCTGTGTCTTGCTCGTGTCATTTCCACATATATATCACTGAAATCAGCTTCAACAGGTGCTTCCGGCTTGCTTACTCTGATAGTCACCTTCTTAACCGCGTAAAAATGCTGAAGTATAGCTTCTATCACACTCTCAGCAGCAGCCTCAATAGTATCGTATCTTGTTTCTGTAAATGTATTCTCGATAAGCTCGACAGCCTCAGCATAATTAACAGTCTTATAGAGATCATCCTGATTTCCTGCAGCCTTAAGATTAAGCTCAAGAAATGCGCTTACATAGAAATCCTGGCCCTCACTTTTTTCGAATGCATATACACCATGGTGGGCAAATATTTTTATTTTATCTATTACTATCTTATCCATATTTTATTTCTCATTTTCTATTTATTTCTTTTGACTATAATACCTTTTAACTGAAATAATTATATATCTATGAAATGCGTCTTCTTTTCTTCAGACCAGTAGCATTCCTCAGATGCTTTGCATATAAAACAATTTCTCGATTTTTTATCAGCCTTATATAACAGCCAGGCAAGCTTATCATAATTCTCTTCAAGTTTATCTGTACTTACTCCATGCTTTCTTATTGCGTAGCATATCATTTCTACAGATTCATTACTAAAGCCTGAATCCCTTAGTATCTCCTCAGCTATGATTGCACTTTCCATTCTATGGTCACTGTCATTTTTTAAATTCTGAGCTCTCCCTATATCATGAAGAAGTGCCGCAGCATATATCGTTTCTTTATCTATAATATCATCACATAAATTATTCTCAAGTGATAAAATATATGCTATTCTTGCAACTGAAAGAATATGTTCGTAGCCATGTCCACAGAATATTCTTGTCTTTTCCTTTTCTTCTATATATTTTATCTTTTCAATAAATCTTTCATCCGTCATTATTGCATGGATTTTATGCATTTTATTATGTCCCCTGTTATTGAAAGCGTTCCACATATTATTATGACGTTTTCATCCTTCCTGTATTTTCTCTTTGCCTTAATAAGCGCATCTGATAATCCATCCGTTTCCTCAGCATTTACCCCTGCCTCTTTAAAGACTCGGGCAAGGTCTCCCGCAGGAAGAGCTCTTGAATTATATGACTGGACTGTAAAAACCTCTTCAATATCACGCGACAAAATGTCAACCATTTTAAAGTAATCCTTATCAGCCAACACTCCTATTATATATATGAAACTCTTATTTGTAAAATAATAATCAAGACTTTCTCTCAGTCTCATCCACGCATCTTCGTTATGAGCCCCATCTACAATAATAAGCGGCTCTTTGCAAAGCACCTGGAATCTGCCAGGCCACTCTGTTTTTGCAAGTCCCCTAATAATGTCTTCTTCGGACAGAGGTTTCACAGCATTATTGCCAAAATCAAGGCTTTCAAGTTCTTCTAATACATGAATAGCTGTCAGAGCATTCATTATCTGATACCTGCCGCCCATATTGATTCTGTATTTATTACCTTTATAAATGAAATCACTTCCATACACTGACTCATCTATTATTCTCAGCTCCATTATATCAGGACTGAAAAGCTTATTAGCGTGTTCCTGTGAATAAGCTCTGATAACACTTGTAACCTTATCCAATTGGGGATAGCTGACAAGTATAGAGCCATCCCTGACTATACCAAGCTTATCAGTGGCTATAGCTTCAACTGTATCTCCGAGAAACTGCATATGGTCTAAACTTATAGAAGCGAGAACATTTATTACATTTTCTTCTATAACATTTGTAGCATCAAGTCTGCCTCCCATGCCACATTCGATCAGCATAATATCAACATTCCAGATATGAAAAAGTATAAATGCAGCCGCTGTTTCTATTTCAAATGAAGTTGGGCTTGCTATTCCATCTTTCTCCATTTCCGAAACCGCATCCTTAACCTTAGCAATTGCCTCCGCAACCTCCTCTTCAGACGCCCACTCTTTATTATGCATCCATCTCTCTCTATAATCAAAAATCGTAGGAGAAATGTACCTTCCTACGTTATATCCTGACTCTATAAGTGTTTCCTCTACGAAAGCCATAACGCTTCCCTTACCGTTAGTTCCGGCAATATGAATAGCCGGAATACCTTTTTCAGGATTTCCAAGTCTCTTAAGCAGTTCCTTGATTCCATCCAGTCCGAAAACACTTCCAAGCTTATTCTTCTCATTTATATATTCAGTTACTTCACTGTAAGTCATATTTTTATCCTCACATTTACAAAAGGTGACAGACGACATGTCATCCATCACCTCTCTAAATAATCATATTTGTATGTATAAATAATGTTACTGGTCTTCACAATACTGATGAGCATGTGGAGCATCATCATCTATGGCACGTAATTCATAGCCTTCTTCTAGCAGAGATTCAATTATGTCCGGCAATGCATCTATCATTCCATTATCAGTGGAGCTATCATGCATAAGGACTATAGAATCGCCTTCATTTTCATGAACACTGTACATAACATTTTCTACAAGCTGATCCGAGCTGTATCCAACACCCTCTGCATCTCCACTAAGAGCATTCCAGTCATAGAATTCGTATCCGCGTCTTTTAAGATAAGCAACGCAGTCACTGGTCTTAAGATCTGTAACACTTGTATCGCTTCCACCTGGAAATCTGTAATACTTTGTATCTATTCCGGTAACATCCTTAACCCAGTCATGTACCGATTCAACATCCTTGCTGAAGGATTTAAGGTCTTTATAAATCTCACTGTAGACATGAGTATATGAATGAAGTCCAATAGTATGCCCATCAGCAGCTATTTCTTTAAGCTCCTTTTCATAATCCTTGGAGCCTGCCACAACAAAAAATGTAGCCTTAACATTGTATTTCTTAAGAACCTCAAGAATGTCTTCTGTATAACAGGAAGGTCCATCATCAAATGTAAGATATACTTTTTTACCATTTGGTATGATGGCATCTTCTTCGTATGCATCCGACGAAGTAGCTGTCTCATCATCTACAGAATCATCTTCATCAGATTTATCTTCATCCGATTGTTCTTCAGATGTTTTATCTTTGGATGCTTTATCATTAGATGCTTTCTTTTCCTGTTCTTTATCATCAGAAGGCTTTTCGGCAGATACCTTCTTTTCAACCGGATCATTATCAGATGCTTTATCTATAGAAGAATCTTCGTCAGATGCATCAGATAAAGTTGCAAGCCCGGCATCCTTTGACATGAGTGTAAGTGGATTAACCGCTGTGGTATCCTTCTGCAAAACTACTGGCTTATCTCCACCAATTATCTGGTACGGAGTTATTTCCAGATCATTAGCACTGCTAATAACCGGTATATCATCAGGTTCCTTTCTAGCTGAAAATATCATGGATTCATAATTATCCTGAGATACCTTTTCATTCATAAAATACAAAGTAAGAACTGTCGGTAGAATAAAGCATACTGCCGCCAGTACCATAACAAAAATATTAAGTTTTGATTTTACTTTAAAGAATTTCTTCATAAAAGACTACTCCTCAAAATGTACACGTATTATACCCTTATATACCCATTCCATCAAGACGAATAGTCCACAAATTTATCCACAAAATATCAAAATCCTTGTTGATATCATGTGTATAAAAAAGCATTAGATTTACATAATCATCTAATGCTTTACATAACATTTTTAATTGTTTATTTCGTGTTGATAACCTTAAAATAAGCTTCTTTTTTCCCTATCATTGAATCATACTGATCATACATTTTCTGGACAGAATTCTCCAGCAGATAATAATGCATGCAATATGGAACCAGAAGCACAAAAAGCATAAAAAGCAGTGGGAAAATAATTATCTTTTCGGATACTATCAGTGCAAGAAAACACATAATTGTACAAACTGCCACAAGGCTAAATACAATCAGATGAACCAGCCTTTCATGGGAGAAAAATGCAATCTGGTTCAGATGCTTTTCTATCTCTTTATCCCAGTCAATCTCATGACCACCACTCTTATCAGATTCGTCCTCTGCAAGAAGATCATCAATGTATTTAAGGTATTCAGTAATCCTTTTTTTCATCCCTTGTCTCCTATCCTCATCTGCTCAAATACAATATCAGGACGGTCTGTAATAATTCCTTCTATTGAAGTTTTAAGAAGCTTGTCGATCAGCTTCGCTTCATTAACAGTCCAGACATATATCTCATACTGTTTTAAATGCATTCTCTGAATAAATCCAAAATGCAGCAGCTGATAATTAGGACTTACAAAATCAGCGTGACAGGCCTTAAGACGTCTCTCAGGAAAAAGTTCATTTATTCTTCTCTTAACTGTTGCTTTTTCCATACCAAGAAGCAGACCTGTTTTAATATTAGGATCAAGTTCCTTAACCTTGTACACTACTCTGTCATCGAAAGACTTAACACTATACGTTTCAGTTTTAAGATATTTGTGAAGCATATTCACCAGTCTTTTCTCAAAACCATGTTCTTTTACTTCTATATCAAGATAGATACGACCAGCAAGAAGCTTTAGAACTTCTTTCAGGAGCGGAACATGGAAGCCCTGGGCATTTGCCCTCTTTTCCATCTCTTCATATGTAAGCCATCCGATAGGAACATCCTGAAAATTCTTATCATGAAAAACTACCAGAACATTATCCTTTGTTTTTCTTACATCAAATTCAACCATATCTGCTTTAATTTCAACAGCCTTTTCAAATGCTTCAAGAGTATTCTCTACGTCTACAAGACCTGATGCACCTCTATGAGCTATTACTTTCATGTTCATCACCTCACGATATATTTATTTATAAATTTAAAGCAATTCTACCACTATTCACAATATATTTACAATAATATTTACTTTAATAATTTTTAACTTTAGTATATAATAATCTCTATTATTTTCTATTTTAGAAAGATATACAAAACACTTATTTGCATTTATTTGGAGGATATTATTTTGAGCGACGATTTTGAAAATTATTGTTATATGTGCCGCAGATCTGAAGCTGATACCGGAAAGCTGATATCATTTGCTGAAAATGTATATATATGCCCTGACTGTCTTCAGAAAACTCTTGATCAGCTAAACAACAGTCCTATGTTTGACATTTCCAATATGCCTGGAATAAATAATTTTAACATGTTTACCCCAAATATGGATATTCCAGAATCTCACAAGGTTAAAAAGCGCAAGAAACCAACTTCGAAGGCTGATGAAAATGCTGATACTGAAAATGGAGAAAGTAGTGAAAAGAAACTAACTCTTGCTGATATTCCTGCTCCTCATATGATCAAGCGTCTGCTTGACAGAGATGTTGTAGGTCAGGAATATGCTAAAAAGGTTATGTCCGTTGCAGTATATAATCATTACAAAAGAGTTTTCACTGAAGAAAATCCTGATATGTTCCAGGATGATGTAGAGATCGAGAAGTCAAATATGCTTATGATCGGACCTACCGGTTCCGGTAAAACATATATGGTTAAAACAATTGCTAAAATCTTAGACGTGCCTCTCGCTATCACCGATGCCACATCCCTTACAGAGGCTGGGTATATTGGTGATGATGTTGAAAGCGTTCTCTCCAAGCTTCTTAGTGCAGCTGGAAATGATGTTGAAAAGGCTGAGCATGGTATAGTATTTATCGATGAGATAGACAAGCTTGCCAAGAAACAGGAAACTCGTTCTCGTGATGTAAGTGGAGAAGCTGTTCAACAGGGACTTCTTAAAATTCTTGAGGGTTCAGAGGTTGAAGTACCTATCGGAACTGGTAGCAAAAATGCTATGACACCTACTACAATGATGGATACCAGAGGAATACTTTTCATCTGTGGTGGAGCTTTTCCTGATCTGGAAGAGGTTATCAAAACAAGAATAGCTGAGCAATCTTCTATAGGTTTTGGAGCTAATCTGAGAGATGAACTTGAAAAAGATCCTAAGCTTCTTTCTAAAGTAACAACAGAGGATCTGAGAAACTTTGGAATGATTCCTGAATTCATTGGAAGACTCCCGGTTATCTTTACACTTGACGGACTTGACAATGATATGTATATAAAAATTCTTAAAGAGCCACGTAACTCCATCATTAAACAGTACCAGAAGCTTCTCAGAATAGATGAAGTTGATCTTCAGTTTGAAGATGAGGCTTATGAGGAGATTGCAAAGATTGCTGCTGAGAGAAAGACTGGAGCAAGAGCACTAAGATCTATAATTGAGGATCTTCTTCTCGATATAATGTACCAGGTACCAAAAGATGAGAATATTGGTACAGTAATTATCACTAAAGATTATGTATTAAAAAAAGGCTCACCAATTATTAAGATGCGCGGAACTGAGGATTAGTATTCCAGAAAAAAAAGCTGATGTCTGAGACATCAGCTTTTTATATTATTTACCAAACTACTGATTAAAGATCAAATGATCCTTCCTCACCATCAGCTGTGAAGTAAACCTTGTTGTTTTCTGGCTGATAATATACGTTAAGCTCTTTAACAGTCTTCTTTCCGCATACTTCCTTAGCCTTAGCAACGATATCGTCTGTTACTGTCTGTCCACCCTGGAACTCAACTACTACCTTAACAGTAGCTTCTGCCTTCTTAGCAGCTGCTTTTTTTGCAGGTGCCTTCTTAGCAGCTTCCTTCTTTGCAGGCTCTGCTTTCTTTGCAGGTGCCTTCTTAGCAACTTCCTTCTTTGCTGGCTCTGCTTTCTTCTCAGCTTCCTTCTTTACTGGTTCTGCCTTCTTAGCAACAGCCTTCTTTGCAGGTGCCTTCTTTGCTGGTTCTGCTTTCTTTTCAGCTTCCTTCTTTGCTGGCTCAGCCTTCTTCTCAGCTTCCTTCTTAGCAGCAACTGCCTTCTTAGCCATATCCTCAATGTTTGCCTTCTTAACTGTCATTTTTTTATCCTCCATTTTGAAAATAAAAATAATTAATAATACTTGACAAAACTTTTAAAAATCTTAAGTTTTTAACTAATCTACATTTACATTGAAACATTTTAATATCTTCGTAAAACTTTTGCAATAAATTTAGAGATTTTCTCCATTTTAAACAACTCATTTTTTTCATATATAAATCTTTTGGACATATTTCACATCAAAAATAAGCAATTTTATAAAAAACGGTTAGTAGCCACATACTACTAACCATCAAAAATTTAACTAAGAAATATAATACCAGCGTTAAGTCCTCTTCTTCCGTTTGTATATCTATGTGAAAAGAATAAGTCATGATATTTCATAGTACAGAGTCTTGTATTATATATATGCCCTGAATTTATTCCGGAATTAACAAGAATTAATTCATTTAATTTCCATAAATCAAGCATGTATTTTTTTCTGATACTAACTGTTCTAAATAATGGATATGGTGCTCCAGGATGAGTAAGCTTTTTACCAAGATAATCCACCGGGATATTTTCTCTGAGAAAGCTTCCTTCTCTGCAAAGTACAGTTACATTTACACCATCTATATCATTTATAACAGTATTTTCGTCACTCATGTCGATATATGGACATTTCATTATCTCATCAATTACTGTCCTGTCCACCTCATAGTTTTCCATACTGATAGATGGTCCTATAACAGCAAAAATATTTTCCGGAAGACATCCATATACCTCTATCATTTTCTGAACTGTTTTAGCCGCAATCCCCTGCACAGTTCCTCTCCACCCGGCATGAACTGATGCAATAACCCTGCTTATGGGATCAGCAAGCAGAATAGGTACACAATCTGCACTATATACAATAAGAGGAATCCCGGAAACATTTGTTATCTGTGCATCTATTTCTCTATGAGTTAGTTCTGTTTTGATACCAACTCCTGCATCTTCCTCAGTCACCACAAGGATATTTGATTTATGAACCTGATCCGGACAAGATATTCTTGTATGATCAAAGCCCATACTTTCACCAAGTCTCTGATAATTCTGAATAACATCTTCTCTTGAATCATCTAGTCTAAGTCCCATGTTAAGAGATTCATAGATACCTTTGCTCACACCACCAAGTCTTGTTGTAAAACCATGATGAATATTTTTCAGATTTATAAAACCCTTTACCTGAACATATGGAACCAATCCGTCAGTATTTAGTATTCTATTGTTTCCATTTTTAGAATCTGAATAAGTCAGATCCACTATTTTTTTCGCTGAAGTTATATCTAAAATCAATCATATACTCCTTAAATATCTCATAATTCCACTAAGATAACTAGCTACTTAAACCTCCCACAAAGTTATTAAGAATCACATATATAGTATAAAACGATAACGGGATTTTATAAGATTTAAGGAGGGAGTTTCATTATTTGTAAGCTGCGAGCGGATTTGTCTGAGTAAAAATGCCTTCCTTTTATTATTCTAAGGCATTTTTACGAGTTAAAGCCGAGCAGCATTACAAACTGAAACGACCGACTATAAATCTATAAAATCTTAGTGTGTTTTAGACTATATATGTGATTCTCATATTAAGGGAAGTTAAACTAACTAGATGATCATAGAAAGACCAATCCTGCCTTTTTCCATATCTATATTGATTATCTTAACTTCTACTATGTCTCCTACACTTACTACTTCAAGTGGATGCTTGATGAACTTTTTATTTGTAAGCTGGGAAATATGTACAAGTCCGTCCTGATGCACACCAATATCTACAAATGCACCAAAGTCAATTACATTTCTCACTGTTCCTTTAAGAACCATTCCTACTTCAAGATCCTTCATATCAAGTACATCACTTCTTAGCACAGGCTTAGGCATGTCCTCTCTTGGATCTCTACCCGGTTTCATAAGTTCTTCAATAATATCATCAAGAGTCGGTTCACCGATTCCGATTTCTTCAGCAAGACTCTTCTTTTCATCCTTTGATATCTTCTTCAGCCTTTTGAAAGGCTCTGTACCCACAGCCTCAGCATCCAGGCCAAGTTTTGTAAGAAGCTTCATGGTTGCTTCGTAGCTTTCAGGGTGAACTGCTGTAGCGTCAAGAGGATTCTTACCTCCATTGATTCTAAGGAAGCCCGCACACTGTTCAAACGCCTTTGCACCCAGCTTTGAAACCTTGAGAAGTTCCTTTCTATCATTGAATTTACCATTTTCTTCTCTATATGTAACTATATTCTTTGCGATAGGCTTAGATATTCCAGATACATACTGAAGCAGAGGTGCTGATGCTGTATTAAGGTCCACACCAACCTTATTAACTGCAGTCTCTACTACTGCACCTAGTGCCTCACCTAATTTCTTTTGATTCATATCATGCTGATACTGTCCAACACCGATAGATTTTGGATCAATCTTAACAAGCTCTGCAAGTGGATCCTGAACACGTCTTGCAATAGATGCAGCAGAACGCTGTCCAACATCAAACTCAGGAAACTCCTCTGTTGCAAGTGCACTGGCACTGTATACAGAAGCACCTGCCTCATTTGTTATAATATAGCTTACATTTTCAGGTATCTCATGCAGCAGTTCAACAATTATCTGCTCAGACTCTCTTGACGCGGTTCCATTACCACAGGAAATAAGAGTAATACCGTATTTCTTTATAAAGCTCTTAAGCTTTGCTTTTGCAGCAGCTATCTTTCTATCATCTGTTGGAGCTGTAGGATATATAACAGCTGTATCCAGAACCTTACCTGTCGGATCTACTACCGCAAGCTTACACCCAGTTCTGAATGCAGGATCCCAGCCCAGAACTGTCTGTCCTGCAATTGGAGGCTGCATAAGAAGCTGAGTAAGATTCTTACCAAACACTTCTATAGCACCATCCTCAGCCTTTTCTGTGAGGTCATTTCTTATTTCTCTTTCTATAGCAGGTGCTATAAGTCTGTCATATGAATCAGCTATAGCATCCTTTATAACCTTCGAAGTCCAATTACCTGCATTAATTGCGTCTTCAGATACCATCTGTTTCTCAAGATATCTGATAATATCTTCTTCAGGTGCAGCAATTTTAACCGTAAGGAATTTCTCCTTCTCACCACGATTTACTGCAAGAGTTCTGTATCCTGTCATCTTGGTAAGTGGTTCTTCAAATTCATAATAATTCTCATAAACAGACTTAGCCTCAGCATCTTTCGCCTGAGACTTAAGACTTCCACTCTTCATGGTTTTCTCTCTTATCCATGCTCTGTAATCTGCACTATCACTTACCTGTTCAGCAATTATATCACTAGCTCCCTGCACTGCCTGTTCAACAGTCTCAATACCTTTTTCAGCATCAATATATGGCGAAGCCTCTTCCTCCATTGACTTAGATGTCATCTGAAGCATGATAATATTTGCCAGTGGTTCAAGACCAGCTTCCTTGGCAATTGTAGCTCTTGTTCTTCTCTTAGGTCTATATGGTCTGTAAATATCTTCGAGAACAACCATTGTTTCGGCCGCTTCTATCTCTTTCATCAGCTCCGGAGTCATCTTTCCCTGCTCTTCGATACTTGAAATAACAGTTTCCTTCTTCTCTGCCAGATTCCTGAGATATGTGAGTCTTTCAGAAAGCTTACGAAGCTGTTCGTCATTCAGAGAACCTGTTTTTTCTTTTCTATATCTCGCAATAAAAGGAACACTACAGCCTTCATCCAGAAGCTCTACTGCCGCTTTAACCTGTTCATTTCTTACTTCTAGCTCCTCGCTGATTTTCTTAATTATGTCCATTCTTTAAACCTCCACTTGTGTTCGTGTTAACATTAGTATATGAATATGCCCAGATATTTCCTATCTCAGTTTCAAACTCACTATAACTCCATTTTTTCTCGGAATTCTCAATGCAATTAGGATCATTTATTATGAATTTGCCACCTTCATATAATCCATCTGCATTCTTTTCACCTTCATAATCCTTAAAAACTATAAAATGTCCATCATTTGTAAAATGTCCCTCACCCATAATGCAGATAAGAGGTTTTCCTTCCTTTAAAGCTTCAACCATATAGGTTTCATTTGGTACTATCTCTTCAACTGTAAGTCCCAGCTCCTGAGCTCCTTCATTCATAAGCTCCCAGCTGGTTCCATGTCCAGGTATGGCATAGCCTTTGATCATACTAAAATCAGCCATCCAGGAAGGAGTCATATTTTTCTTCTTCATAAGGTAAGATGATACCATAGATAAACAAGTCGGACCGCAGCCTGTTAGTCCAAAAGCATCCGAACCATATTCTTTATAACACCATCTTTCATCCCACTGATAATAGTTAGGTATTTTGGTCTTATAGTCATCCTCAAGCTCATAAGGAAGTGCCGGAAGTGCGTCCTGATTTTTTGCATTTATCACATTATCTATTTCAGTTTCAGTATAATGCTCATACTTTTTATAATCCCCTTCTTCTTTTTTATATCTTAGAGGATAATAAAGTACAAAATCTTTGGCTTCATAATGATTCATAAGAAGCTCTACAAGTGGTTCTGAATACTGATTAATAATAAGTCCATTGTTTGCTGCGAACTCAGATAATATTTCCTTCGTTTCAACAAGCGTTCTTTTATGAACAAATGGTTCCTGAACCTCTGTCACCGGAACAGCCTGTGCAGAATCTGCAGCCTGTCCATCCTGAGAAGCCTCAGCCTGTGCTTCACCGGAAGAAGCCTCAGATTCATCCTGTCCTTCTTTATTATCATCTCCGGACTCATTTGTCTGCTCTGCCAAAGCTTTTGAGCTGCCATTTTTTGATTCCAGAGATTTACCATTTGAAACCAGAATCACTATAACTGCCATGCAGAAGAAGACCACCGCCAGAAGCGAGGCCATATTATTTCTGTACCATATTCTGGAAAGCTTTTTCTTTTTTTTACGGGATTGATTAGTACCTCTGAATTTTCTTAGAAATGATTTGATTTTCTTTGTATAGGGGGTAAGTGTTTTATCCATTTTTATCCTTTATTATTAATCTTCAGAATCCTCATCGGGGAAAATAGATATATTCGAGGAATCGAAGCAGTTCATGTATATCATATTATCTGAACCATAATACACGTTTTCATCCAAAATGACAACCTGAACAGTAACAAAATTATTTTTATTATTTCCTTTAGTATTGCTTTCAGCCATTTCATTGGCCAAAAGCTTAAAATCGTAGCTTTTATTTCCATTATCTACGAAATCAACCGAGTTATTATACTCGAAACCATAATAATTTGCCAGTACATTTCCGAATTCTCCACTTTGGATAAGTTCTAATGTATTAAGGCCAAATATAGTTTCAGATATTTCAAAAGCCAGTATCAGCCCTGTTTCATCATCTACAATAATCTGAACATAGTTGCCATCACCAACTATGAATTCAATATTCCAGGCTGCAAACATTTCCTTTGTGCTCGGTATAACCATTAATTCTGGAAATGAAGAATAGTCCGACAAATTAGTAAGGCTATCACTTATCATCTCAACCTGACTTTCTTCTAAGTAGTCCATACTTGCAAAAATCTGAAGAAAACCCTCTACTGCCTTTTCCTTTGCAGAAACGTTATTGAGTGTGAGTTTGTCATTAGTATTAACTAATGCATTTTCATCCATAATTATGTATGAATAACTTGTCATAACCATCTCAATATATTTCAGCTTGTAAGCAAATGGCATGGATGAATTCCTAATATCTACAGGTTCCGATTCATAATGAATGTTATAATCAGTCAGTCTCTTGTTCTCATATGCAAAAGCAACATAAGGAAGAAGGAATGCCATTACAACTATCAGAAAGGCAGCAAAAAGAATCAGAAAATTCTGAGGCGTACCGATGTTATGCTTCAGTTTTTTTCTGAGTTCCGCGAACCAGCAGGATACCTTTCCCGGAATATCCCTTTTCTGTTTTTCATTAGCTGAGTTATCATTTACAGATGTTTCAGTTTTTGTTTTATCTACGTCCTGCATATTTTTAATCTTTCTAAATTATTTCTAATCTTCCAATAAATTAAGAATCACATATATTATAGTAAGTATTGCTTACTCATCTTCATTTTCTATAATATCTTCATTTTCTGTAATATCGTCTTCTAGCGATTCTATTTCTGTATCTTCCATATATTCATCAGTTGAACTAGGATGACCAGTTCTAAGTTCAACCGTTACAACTGTTCCTATTCCCGGTTCACTGGAGAAACTGATATCTCCCTTATGAAGTTCAACTATCTTGGAAACAAGAGAAAGACCAAGTCCTGCTCCTCCCTGCTGACGAGATCTTGCCTTATCGACTCTATAGAATGCTTCCGTAACGTGCTTGATTGCTTCAGGAGGCATTCCTTTTCCGTTATCTGTGATTATGAACTTTACGCCATCCTCTGTCATTTTCTGATCAACTCTTATTCTTCCCTTCTTGTCTATAGCCTTTCTGGCATTATCAATAAGATTGATTATAAGAGTTCTGACAAGATCAGGTTCGAGCATTGCACGACCATTTTCTACTCGGAATATGATTTTAATACCTTGCTCAACCAGAGTTGGTGACATATGAACAACAATATCTTCTACTATTTCAGCAGGAGATACATTTTTGAAATCAATCTTCTCTTTATCAGATACAAATATCTGGAGAAGCTTAAGTGACATATTCTCCAATCTTTTTGCCTCCGAATAAATGTAGTCCAGAGCATCATCTCTGTCTTCTTTTTCAAGTTCCTGGGTTCTAAGAAGTTCTGAATATCCAATGATTGATGTCATAGGAGTTTTAAGTTCATGAGTAAATGCCCCCATGAATCTGTCCTTCTCCTCAGCAGCCTCTTCAAGAAGAGTTACATTCTGTTCAAGATTCTCAGCCATTTTATCAAAATCCTGCGACAGCTCACCAATCTCATCGTCTGTCCTGATATTGGATCTGAAACTAAGATCACCATCTGCAATCTCCCTAGTAGCTCTGGCAAGCCGCTTGAGCGGCCTTACAAGAAATGAAGACATTACCCATGATACCACACCTGTTATTATAAGTAGAATGGTAAATGTATTCATAAAATACGAATGAAGCTCTTGTCTTTCATATGTAATATCAAGAATATCCCTTAAAACACAGAGAATGTATTTTGTGTCATTAATCGTAATTTCCGATGAGCTTGAAATATATTCCATGCCATAGTCACCGTTATGATATGAGACATATATATCAGAACTGCTGTTAAGATTTGCTGCCAGTCCATCCACATCAAGATCCAGATATTCAATTCCTGAATTACTGTAGATCAGATTATTATCGCGGAACAACAAAAAGACATCCGAAGATGTCTGATATTTTTCAAGTTTTCTGAGCGTGTTCTTCAGCTGGCTTTCACTATATCCACCTGTACTCTCATATGAAACCTGAATCGTACTGATAAGCATTCGAAGGTTATTTACAGCTTCCTGCTCTTCTCTCGTAAGAGATGTCATATACGACCTATGAATGATCGAAGTAGAACCAAAGCTAAAAAGAATGGCTACCAGTACCGTCATTAATACTGATATTTTTACACGAAAACTCACTAAAACACCTCAACCTGCAGTCTCTTATACATCAAGACGATAACCGACTTTGCTGACTGATTTTAATTCTTTGGAAAGACCTGCCTTTTTACGAAGTCTCTGAACATGAAGATCAACAGTTTTGCTACCGTATTCAAGTTCACCACCCCATACCTTTTCATATATAGATTCACGATATAGTGCAGTATTTGGAGTTCTAAGGAATAAAAGAAGCAGCTCAAATTCTTTAGGAGTAAGATTAACTACTTTTCCATCTCTTTTCGCCACCATAGACACCGCATCAACCTCGAGTCCATTTAACTCAAAGAAATCTTCTGTTTTATTATATCTGCGGAGTACAACTTCAACTCTAGCAACCAGTTCTGCAACCTCAAATGGTTTAACAATATAATCCTCTGCTCCCATTTTAAGTCCCTTAACTCTATCAGCAAGAGCATCCTTAGCAGTCAGGAATATTACTGGAATTCCAAGAGGTCTGATATATTCCATAATCTCGAATCCGTCAACCTCAGGAAGCATAATATCAAGCAGAATCAGATCATATACATTTGAATCTATAAGGTCAAGTGCCTCATTGCCATCGCTAGCGACATCACAAACATAACCTGTATTTTTAAGACTAAGTCTTATAAGATTTGCAATAGGTTTTTCATCATCTACAATAAGTATTTTTATCATTTTATTTCTCCTGTTATGATATATCAGAACTTAACTTTTTACCAACACCTTTTTCATGATACATCAGTATTTCATCCTTTTTGCATCGTATTATTCTTGTTACTATTCACGGTTAACTCAGAATACACTCTTGATTCCACTTCACATGAAAGATACTAACATTTTTTTGCAATACTATTCAAGATAAAAATAAAATGCATCTTTGACCTCTCCCTAATAATATGATATATTAGCTTTGTTCGTTTTAAGAAAATATAGAATTTTTATATAATTTAAGGAGAACTGAAAATGAAAGACGAAACATTATGCCTGCATGCAGGTTATTCACCTAAGAATTCAGAACCTAGAGTTCTGCCAATCGTTCAGAGCACGACCTACAGATTCGACTCTACACAGGATATCGCTGATGTATTCGACGATCCTACAAAGGCTCTTATCTATTCAAGATTTGCAAATCCAACTGTTATGGCTGTTGAAGAAAAGATCAACCAGCTTGAAGGTGGTGTTGGAGCAATGGCTACTTCATCAGGACAGGCTGCTTCTCTTCTTTCAATCCTGAATATAGCTCAGGCTGGTGACAGCTTTGTATCAGTATCTGAAATATATGGCGGAACCATCAATCTCTTCGCTTATACTCTTAAGAAACTCGGAATCGAATGTATATTTGTTAATCAGGAAATGTCCGATGAAGAAATCAAAGCTGCGTTCAAGCCTAATACAAAATGTGTATTCGGTGAGACACTTTCAAATCCTTCTCTTACGGTTTTCGACATTGAAAGATTTGCTAATATCGCACATGAACAGGGCGTACCTCTTATCGTTGATAATACCTTCGCCACTCCAGTTTTATGTAAACCATTCGATTTTGGTGCCGATATTGTAGTTCATTCAACAACAAAATATATGGACGGTCACGCTGTCCAGGGTGGTGGAATGATTGTAGATAGTGGTAAATTCGACTGGACAAATGGTAAGTTCCCAGAACTTGTTGAACCAGATGAAAGCTATCACGGAACATGCTATGTCAGAGATTATGGAAAGATTGCTTATATCATAAAGGCTCGTATGCAGCTGATGAGAGATTTTGGATGCTATCCTGCTGCTCACAGTGCATTCCTTCTTAATCTCGGTCTTGAAACACTCCCAATCCGTATGGAAAGACATTATTCAAACGCACTCGAAGTTGCTAAATTCCTTAAGAGCAGTAAGTATGTTGAATCAGTAACCTTCCCTGCCCTTGAAGATGATAAGAACCATGAGCTTGCAAAGAAATATCTGAATGGAAAGGCTTGTGGCGTTATCTCTTTTGTAATAAAGGGTGGTCGTCAGAATGCTATGAAATTCATGGATAGCCTGAAGCTTGCTTCAAATGAAGTACATGTAGCTGATATCAGAACCTGCGTTCTTCATCCAGCAAGTGAAACACATCGTCAGCTCACTGAGGAACAGTTAGTTGCTGCTGGTATCGAAGGTGGAATGATTCGTCTCTCAGTAGGTCTTGAAAATATTGATGATATTCTCGCAGACATCAAGCTTGGCTTTGCAGCTATCGAAGCAGAATAAAAAATGCAAAATAGATAAACCAAAATAATAAGAGACATTTGTTTATCATCTTATAGATATCCAAATGTCTCTTTTTTCAATTATTCTTGTTTCTTATTTTGCTTCTTATGTTATATTTCTTAATTTTTTTCTACTTCAGAAAAATAAGCAACTGGTTTTCTACGAATCAACTCTCGCATCGGCAGAATTCTCTTCTATATACTTACGACGTGGAGCCACTTCAGTTCCCATAAGAGTACTTGTAATAGAAGAAGCTTCGGCACGGCTTGATATCATCACCTGCTTCAATACTCGATTTTCCGGATCCATAGTTGTTTCAAACAGCTGTGACGCATCCATTTCGCCAAGACCCTTGTATCTCTGTATTACAAATTTATTCTTATGCTCTCTTCTGTATTTTTCAAGTTCATCATCTGAATAAAGATATTTAGCCTTCTTACCCTCTCCAACTCTGTAAAGTGGTGGGATTGCAATATAGATATGTCCTTCTGTAATAAGCTCAGGATAGAATCTGTAGAAAAATGTAAGAAGGAGTGTTGCAATATGTGCTCCATCAACATCGGCATCTGTCATTATGATTATTTTGTCATAATTAAGCTTCGATATATCAAAATCATTTCCGAAGCCCTGGGAGAAACCACATCCAAATGCATTTATCATTGCTTTGATTTCTGCATTCTCAAGAACCTTCGAAACTGGTACCTTCTCAACATTCAGAATCTTACCACGAAGTGGAAGGATTGCCTGATACTTACGGTTACGAGCGGACTTTGCAGAACCACCGGCAGAATCTCCCTCGACAATAAATATCTCACACTTATCAGCCTCGCTGCTTTCCTGGCGAACAAGCTTACCATTTCCTTCAAAAGAGAACTTGTTAAGATTGATCTTAGTCTTATTCTTTGCCTTTTCCTTTGCTGTCTCAACAGCTCTATCAACGATGTCCTTCAGTACTTCATAATTTCTATCAAAATATACTGTCAGCTGCTCACGCATAATCGCATCCACAGCCTGCGTAACATCAGTATTAGAAAGGCGGGTCTTAGTCTGTCCTTCAAATTGAGGATCAGGATGCTTAACTGATACGATAGCCTGAACTCCCTGTCGGATATCCGCTCCAGAAAGATTACTGTCCTTCTCCTTCAGCACTCCAAGCTCATTTCTGGCATAATTATTTATTATCTTTGCAAATGCTGTCTTATAACCTGTAACATGGGTTCCACCTTCAGGATTAGTAATGTTATTTGTAAAACCGATTACATTTTCATCGCCATCATCTGTACATACAAAAACTATATCAGCTTCGATTCCATTTTTCTCACCCTTAAGAGAAACTACAGGTGAAGTCTTAGTCAGATCCTTGGAAATATCTTCAACAAAGGCAGCCAGTCCGCCTGGTTCATGAAAAACCTCCGGTGGATATCCATCTCTCTTATTTTCAAATGTAATCGTAAGATCTGGATTGAGATAAGATGTTTCCTTGATTCTCTGACGGATAGCACTAGACTTAAACTTCACAGTTTCAAATATAGTATCATCCGGATAGAGTGTTACCCTTGTACCTGTCTTTTTTGCCGGAACTGCAGGCTCAAATGGAAGAAGTCCATCTATCAGTTTAGTTTTGGGCTTCCCATATTCGTAGGTGTCATGATATACATTTCCATCACGATATACATCTACGAAAAGTTTCTTAGAAAGTGCATTTACTACAGCGGAACCTACACCATGCAGACCACCGCTTATCTTATAAACAGAATCATTAAACTTGCCACCAGAATGAAGAACCGTAAATACGACTCTCTCTGCACTCTTCTTTTCTGTCGGATGAAGATCAACCGGTATTCCACGTCCATCATCCTCAATTGTAGCTGAACCATCCTCATTCAGACTTACATATATATTTTTACAATAACCAGCAAGATGCTCATCTACTGCATTATCTATTATTTCCTGAACCAGATGATTGAGACCAGTCCGGCCTGTACTTCCGATGTACATACCAGGACGAAGTCTTACAGGTTCCAGGCCTTTTAAAACTTTTATCGATTCGCTATCATACGTATCAACTTTTTTTGCCATTATATTTTCCTCACTTGTAGGTTATTTCCTGACTTTCTATACAGAAAAGTTTTACTTTCCTTTCTTATTTCCCTTGCCGCCACGCTTAACAGCCTTCATATCTGAAAGCAGCATTCCGCCAAACTCGGTTTCATTACCACCACTCACAGCGGCCGTTACACTGTCACCGCGTCTGAGTGAAATAAGTTGAACTCCACCAGCTCCTTTTCCCTGTACAGGCAGATCTTCTATTTTTACTTTAATCGAATAACCATTCTCTGTTTCTGCAACGACATACTCGCCTTCATAACCAACATAAACTATTGAAGCTTTCATTGCCTGAGCTGTTTTCCTTGAAGTATCAAAGAGTGCTGCACTGACTCTCTTCGCTTTACCTTCAGTTGTTACAAACACAAGATTTCTTTCAGGTATCTCTCCGTGATTTGCTTCAATAATATCTATTGCAGTCTTTGAGTCCTTATTTCCACCTGGATTCATTTCCGAAACATTCATCAGTGCCACAACATCCGCTGAATGACTCATGCCACAGAACTCAAATATCTGAATACCCTTATCGGTAATTCTGAACTTTTTATCCTTCTTATTCTGCTTTTTAAGAATATCGGAAACCTTAATGATATGGACCATTCCCTCACTATCAAAAATGGCAATCCTATCGGTTGACATAACATTTAAATCAAATTTTCTTACTGTATCCGGATTTTTCTCAAATACAGCTCTTGGTGCCGACTTGATATAGAAGAATCTATCAAGAAGGATAGTCTCTTCTGTAGCTACAACCTTTTCCTTTTCAAGCTGTATCTCTCCAAGTGACTCTATCTTTGATTTACGAGGAATCACATATTTTTTCTTCAGCTCCTCGATATCTAAGATCATCTGCTTCTTCATAGCTGTCTGGGATCCGAGCAGCTTCTCGTACTTTGATATCTTCTTCTCAGCCTCAGCAAGCTCTTTCATCAAAATATCAACCTCAAGTCCGATAAGCTTCTGAAGTCTCATAGCAAGAATTGCATCCGTCTGCTTTTCTGTAAAATGCAGCTGCTTAGCATCATCAATCGAACCCTTATATCTGAACTTAATATTTTCAGTCTTACCAAACATGAGGCATTCCTTAGCCTCTTTTGTTGTTGAAGAGCCTCTGAGAATCTCGATGATAAGGTCTATGACATCAACAGCTTCAAGAAGTCCGCTCTTAACCTCACGAACATCTCTCTGTTCTGCCAGAAGTCTCTCATACTTTGCTGTATAAACTTCCCATTTATACTCTGTATAGGTTTCAAGAATTCTCTTTAAGCCCATAACCTCTGGTTTCTTGTTATAAATACAGTTCATATTTACACTGTAAGTATCTTCAAGACCAGCCTTTTTATAGAGTATATTTAATATCTTATCTATCTCTTCATCAGTAGTGCCCTTCTTAACGTCAATTGCAAGGCATTCTCCGTCCTTATCTCCTCTGTCAGCAATGTCAACAACTGCAGGAAGCTTTCCCTGTCTCGTAAGGTCTGCAACAGTATTAAGGAATTTCTCAGTAGAACCAATCATAGTAAAAGGAATCTCGGTAACACATATAGACCTTCTTCCTCTTCCTGCATCACGAACCTCTACCTTACCACGAACTTTTATCTTTCCAAGTCCTGTCTCATATATCTGCAGCAGAGTTTCCTTATCTGCGTTTATAATTCCACCTGTAGCAAAATCAGGACCTTTCACTATTCCAAGGAGTTCTTCAGTTGTGATATCAGGATTTTCCAGATATGCTATCTCAGCATCCGCCACCTCTTCCAGATTATGAGTCGGTATATTGGTTGCCATACCAACTGCGATTCCTGTTGCACCTGAAGTCAGCATATTAGGAACGAGAAATGGTATATGAACTGGTTCTTCCTCAGTGCCATCGAAATTAGGCATGAATTCACAGTATTTTAGATCCTTCAGTCCTTCTTCAGCATATTTCGAAATACGAGCCTCTGTATAACGCATCGCAGCCGCTCCCGAACCAGACACATCACCGAAATTACCGTGAGGATCAACCAGCGGAATTGGAAGCTTCCAGCTTTGAGCAAGATTTACGAGACCTTCATATATAGAACTGTCACCATGAGGGTGATATTTACCCATGGTATCACCAACAATACGGGCACATTTTCTATGAGGGCTGTCAGACCTTGTCAGCTCGGATAATGAGTAGATGATACGCCTCTGAACAGGCTTAAGACCATCCTTAACATCTGGAAGCGCACGTTCGGTAATAACCGACATGGCATAATCGACATAGTCCTGCCCCATTTCCTCTTCATAATCAATCGTTTTGATAGTTTCCATTCTTGACTCCTTGTCTTTATTTCCTACCCTGTTAAGAGTTAGCTGTAATATGTAAAACAAAAAAACTCTTATCAGTACCAAACAAATAAAAGCCGACACCCGAAAAATCATCGGCTACCGGCTAATAATTCTACCATATATTGTATTCAAATGTAAAGGAAACACTTAATTTTGTAGCTTTAATTCCACCTTAATGTCATCATCAACAAGCTTGCTGAACTCTTCTCCATCAGATTTGTTCCCAACCAGGCTTCCATAATGGGTTGGGATAACAATTTTCGGTTTTATCTTATTGATAAGTCCAGCTGCTTCTTTATAATTCATGGTAAACTTACCACCAATTGGAACGAGCGCAATATCGCATATGACATTTTCCGCCTCTCTCGTAGCATCTGTATCACCAGCTATATAAATCCTCTTTCCATCAATTATCAGAATATATCCAACCCATCCGCTTCTCTTTGGATGAAATGGCTTAACCTTATTATATGCAGGAATTGTTTCAAAACTGAAATCACTAAGTTCATATGTTTTACCAGAAACTATTCCCTTTATTTCTCCATAAGATACATTATCTATGACTTTATATTTCATGGAATCAGGTAATACTATAATAGTTTTATCATTAACAATCTTTCTGATATCTGGAATCGACATATGATCATAATGATCATGAGTTACGAAAATGTAATCAGCGTCGAATCTTTCGTCTTCTATATCAAGCGGATCAATATAAATCTTTTTTCCACAATCTATCAAAATACTATTCTGTTTATTTACAGTGATATTTGAAACATCCATTTTAATGTCCCCCAATATATTCCTACAGATTATCTTTATATTCAGATATTACTATTTTTTCTCTATCTGGATTCGCTTCAAAGGAAAATGCCGCAGCGAGAGCTGCAAATGCACCATGTGGCTTGAAGGAGCCTCCGGAAATATTATATATCTGTAATTTTGTACTATTATTTAAATATATGCCTACAAAATCATCCTCTGTTCCAAAGGCTATTTCTGTAAGATCTGAAAAATACAGTTCTGGTAATTCTTTTTCACCAAATACTATCTTTTCATCTGTCATTATAAAGCCCTGTTTCCCATTTGAAAAAATACCTGTATTGGCATAAAACAGAATGTTATCGCTTGGTGTAATCTTACCTTGAAGCTTCTTAATAAATGCATTCATTTTGCCTTCTTTTACACTGGGTGCATATATTCCATAATCAGGAAGTAAGGCTGTGGATATATATCTTATAATGGCTTCAGAATTACCAAGTTCATTGATGCAATAATTAAATGAATGTAATGCTTCTCTCGAATCCGGTCCTCTTTGCAATCTCTTTAATGTAACCTTAAAATCAAACCAGTCGGTCTTAATAAAACCATCTTCTGCTTTACCTATCTTGCCATCTTTTGCTTTTGCTACTTCATATTTGAATTCAGTATCGCAGTACTGACAACGATATATATTTTTTACCTTTGTTAATTCTCCCCCACAATTCGGACATTTGTTAACTTCATATAATGTAATCATACCCTTCTCCTCTTACATCAAAACCATTGCCGAACTCTAAAACTATAGGCGTCTGCCACATATACATTAATAAAAATACCATATATAACAAAAGATGACAACCAAAGTATTACCTCTGTTGTCATCTAGAATTTAAAATATTACTTTATTGTTTATTCTTCCCAGAACAATTCATCTAATGTTTTATCCAATTCTTTACATATTGAAATGCATAGTTTTATTGTTGGATTGTAATCCCCTTTCTCAATTGAGTTAATTGTCTGACGCGAGACTCCAACCTTTTCAGCAAGATCCCCCTGCGACATATCTTTTGCAGCCCGGGCAGATTTTAATTTCAGATTCTTCATACTCTGCCCTCCATATCTTCTTCATCTTCTTCGTCATCTTCTTTCACATTAGATTTATTCATAAAATGTTTAATTAATATTGCAATACCAACAATCAAAAACATAAATCCACATATGTAATTCATAATCGGCATGCTCAGCTTTCCATCCTCAACAAGACGCCCCTGCACGGTATTCATTACTCCTATTGCCACATTCATAAGCCCGATTAAAAACAAAAAAATATTATATGCCTTAGGAATGTTATTTATTCCAAAATATCCATCATTAAATATACAATAAACAGCATGAACAAGAACGGCCATCATAATAAAGAGAAAAATTATAGCATTGTTTTCCATTGGAATGTCGATTCCTGAAGTCTCACAGATTCCATATATTATTAAAAGGACAATCAGTGTCCACATACTGATTCTATAAGCATTTCCTCTGACTATCATCTGTCTTTCATCATATTTTGATTTTATTTTTCCATCTTTATTCATCATACTGCAGACAAGCAGAATAACTACTATCGCAAAAATCACTGAAGCTACTAATCCTACAAAAAAACCTATTCTATATGTCATAATTTTCTTTCTCCTATGTGAATTATAAAAATATTAAACATATATCATGCCCTGCCCGCCAGCATTTTCAGAGCTTTTGAAAGACTTACTTTATTTCCTTTATACAGAGACATCATTACATATAGTTTTCCAGCAAGAATAATGAAAACTGTAGATACTATAACAAGTATGAGTAATCCAGCTATTCCTATACCAATACTAACAGTTCCGGTACATATACCAGCCGGAAGAACCATTGCGCCAGTAAATGGTATAAGATAAAGCCATGTAGCAATATCCTGCTTCATTCCAAAGAAAAGCACAAGATAAAAGCTGACTACCAGCAACATAACGAAAATCCCCTGATTACTTGCTGCTTCCTCTTTTGTAGCAGAAATGGAGCCACACATTGCTGATAGAGATGAATAAAGAATTATTCCAACCAGGAGAGCCAGTATTCCTATAACAACATTAACCGGTCTGAAAAGATTCAGTTCACCAAAGCTTTTAATAAACGTAGTTGCTGGAAAAGAGCTTTCTGGATGTACTATGTCTATAGCCTTTACAGCTGAAAATACTCCCAGACCAATTCCTGCAAGCCATGCAAATATCTGTAAAAATGCAGCTGCCAAAACACCCAGAATCTTACCTGCTATAAGTGCTTGTGGCTGGATAGAAACTAACATAGTATCCATAAGTTTGGAAGACTTCTCCATAACTACGCTCTGATTGATTCCATTTCCATATATAAGAACCATAAAATAAACTACCATGATAGATAAAAAAATCAGAATCATATTAAATACTGGAAGAATTTCAGAATTCAACTGACTTTCGGCCATTTCATCATCATCCATGAGACTAGCGCCTTCTGTAAAGCCTGTAGAATTATATATATCGTATTCCGTGCTCATTCCAATTTCACCAAGCTCGGTAAGTGAAACTCCAGATGCAATAATCGCAACCATCTGTTCATTTTTATCCAGGAATTTGTCAACATTCTTTGCACCCTTTTCATCTATGACTGAATCATCAGGGATAATAATCCTGTCTGCTATACCGTCTTCATCTGTAGCAAACTGCAGTATAAGGCTTTTCGTTTCCTTCTTTTCAGCAATCGTCTCCAGTGCCTCATCAACTGTCTCACTATTAATATATTTTATGTCTGTATAACCATCAACTCCCATCATGTTAAAAACATTATAATCCGTATTGGGAGTAGCCTCATTTACAACATAGATTTTATCCGCTCCACAAGGTCCAAAGTCATCATTCTTACTTGTAACCTTATCTGCTATAAGAAATATGATTACAGGAGCAAGTATGAGAAATATGGTCATTCCTATCGTAAAGCCTTTGTACCCGCCTGTATTAATCTGATTTTTAAAAGTAAACTTAAATACTTTATCTAAATTTTTAAACATTTCCGTTTCCTCTCAATATTTCTCATTAAACTCACTTCTTATCCTTTAGCTGATTTAAAGATTGCCTTCAGCTTTGGAGTACTTGAATCACTTAGCAGCAGATTTCTATAAGTCTTAGCGCTGAGAAGTACTAATGCTCCTAATATGATTATCTGAATAATATATGATATAAGGACTACGATCAGACTTATTCTTTCTGTTACATACATGACTGGAACTGTGAAATATGAAAATGGCGGAACTAATGATAATATATGATTGACTATTGGCTGATCCATCATTCCTGCGCCAAAGGAAACAAAATATCCAACCATCGCGATTGTCATTATATTTCCAGTTGCATTCTGAATATCTTCAGTCTTCGTACATGCACTTCCGAATACACCTGCCAGAATAGCAAATGAAAGAAAGCCCAGAACTATTGTCAAAATAACAAAAATCAGTGATACTCCACCTACACTACTGAATATTGAAAGATCAAAACCAGCTCCATTATATAGCTTAGTATCTATCTTGAATACATTCTTCATTATAAAATCTGAAATCTTTGAAGAAATTACTCCAACAGCCAGAATTACCATAACATAGGTCATCATTCCTAATATCTTTCCCATCAGAAGTGCCATAGGTCTGACGCTGACAAGAAGTGTTTCAACAAGTTTAGACTGCTTCTCTTCTGTAACTGAAGATATAATATATGAATTGGACATAGTAACCATCATGAATATTATGATTGAGAAGCCAAGAATATATTTCATATATTTATCTGATGAGATTGTCTTATTTTCTTCCTCAATATATTCCTCTTCTGATATAACAGAATCATGGCTGATTCCCTTTGATATCTTCTGAATATCAGCAGCATCTATGCTCAGTGTTTTCATTCTTTCTTCATCGAATGCTTCCTTAACTTTTTGAGTAACTGCATCTATATCCTGAACCTTAAGAGCTGAAGAATCAGAAATAACTCCTCTCAGATTATAATTTGTAGCTTCCTTATCTATTATAATAATAGCGTCATTTTCTTTAAGCTCATCCTTTAATTTATCTTCATCTATTTTTTCAGCACTATCTGTATCGTAGATATGAACCTCAGCATTTCCAAGTTCAAGTTTATTCATTTCTATAGCTGTATTGTTCTTTATATAAATATCTCCAAGCTGGATATCATCAATATCTTTACTTAATGCACTTTCTGCTGCTCCCATACTGGACTTGGTCATAAAATAATTAAGTGGTCCCATAAAGATAAAAACAAGCATAAAGATAAAAATTGATGCAAGATACGCTTTATTCTTAAAGGTCTGACCAAGCGTAAAAGCATAAACCTTGGAAAACCCTTTAAGACTGTATATATTTTCCCTGTTCAAGACTGAACTCTCCTTCCTGATTATTTGTACTCACAGATTATATCCCATATAAACGGATTTTAGACTGTATCGTTCTTACTATCCACTTCGCCAACCTCGCGAACAAAAATTTCATGAAGTGACAGTTCACTTAGATCGAACCTGACAACATTTATTCCAGCTGATATAAGCTTAGCAAGAAGCTGGTTAGCCTGAGCATCGCCCGTAACCCTGAGGTGGTATTCATATTCCTTCTCAGAAACAATACCAATACCAATTTCATTTATAAAAGGAGTCACATCCTGCTCAACCTTTAGTACGAGATTAACACGTCCGTAAGATTTCTTGATATCATTCAGGTTACCTGTTACAACTGCCTTAGAGCGATTGAGAATAGTAATATCTGTACAGAATTCTTCAACAACCTCCATCTGATGACTTGACATGATAATATATTTTCCAGCTGCTATCTGCTCTCTGACAACCTCTTTGAGAATATCTGTATTTACAGGGTCAAGACCTGAAAATGGCTCATCCAGTACCAAAAGCTCAGGATCAGAAATCATAGCTATAAGAAACTGAATCTTCTGCTGGTTACCCTTTGAAAGCTGATCCGGACTCTGGAGCTTAACCTTCTTTTTTCGTCCGCCTACTGCGAGTCCTCTTGGTGAGCCTGTAGTAGAAGAACTATTAGACTGATTCTCCTGATTCATCGATGAATCATACGATGCCGATGAATTCTGTTTTTCTATCAGTTCAGCAGCTTTTTCAGGATAAAGATATTCTTCAACCTTAAGTCTTTCTGCCCAGTATTTCATTCTTTCGTCGATGGTTTTTCTATCTATACCTCTGAGCTCACCAAAATATCTGATTTGATCCACAAGAGAATATTTAGGGTAAAGACCTCGTTCCTCTGCAAGATAGCCTATATTACAGGTATCAAAGTTGAGAGCTGAACCATTCCAGGTTACTTCCCCTCCATCTCTATCCAGCATTCCGAGAATCATTCTTATCGATGTAGTCTTTCCAGCTCCATTGGTTCCAAGGAGTGCATAAACTCCCGGTCCTGGCATTTCAAAGCTGATGTGATCAACAACAATCTTCTCACCATATTTCTTATAAAGATCTTTAACTACCAGTGCCATTTTCTATATTCCTCCATAATTTAATTACTTATCTGTAAATAATATCCTTATATTTTCTAAGACCAAAAGTATTCAGTATCTGACTAGCTACACAAAATGCCAGCGAAACACAAAGCTGAACCTCATATATTTCTGCAACACTTAGAAATATAGTTACTATTCCAATCATTGCACATATAAAAGCTAAGGCCCAGATAATCCGTGCTGCAACTGGTAATTCCTTAAATCTTTTAAAATTAATAACTTTCATAATATATCATCCCTCCATATCATATTTAACTTATAAATTCCTCATAATTGAAATATAATACCCTCGCGACATTCTGTCAAGTATATTTTACTTTTTGTTACATATTTTATTCATAAAGTCAAATCTTAAAATATATTTGCTTCAAATCTATATTGAACTTTTATGAAAAATAAATATCATAAAATAAAGTAATTCATTTGGAATGTGTCGTAAAATGTATTTATCCTGTCGTATATTGCACTAGAACTCTTCACCTGATCACTACGTGTATTGTTTTCATTACAAATAAAAAGGACTTTCGCAAATTCAATAACTAATCTGCGAAAGCCCACATTATCTAATGAAATATCACTACTTATTATGTATAAGTATATTTATTATGGTATAAGCGAACGATATACCGAAACATGGTCGTAAATGGCACGCCAGGAACTAAAGGCGTTTCCAGTTACGCATATATATTTTTTACCATTAGCTGCTTCGTAATAGCTTGCTGCACAACATCCTGCCTCATTTACAAAGCCAGTTTTTGCAGCTATTACTTCACCATTCATTTCTTTATCTTCTATTCTTCTAAGAAACCAGTTAGATATTTCAATTCCATCTGGCATATCAAGTTCTTCGTACTTTGTAGAAGTAAGGTAAGTACGTTTAGAAAGTACATCACGAAGAAGATCATCCTGAACTGCCATTCCAAGTATTACACCCATATCTACCATAGTGCAATGAAGATCAGGATTATAGATACCAACTACATTTGTGAAATGAGCAGTCTCAGAAAGTCCAAGCTGATCCACCTTAGTATTCATATTATTAACAAAGGATTCTTCTGAACCACAGCAATATCTTGCAAGACCTATGGCAGCATCCGCTCCAGAACAAAGAATTGTTCCATATAGCAAGTCACGGACAGTAACCTCATCATCTACCTGGAAACCAACTGCTGAACAGTCATTTTTTTCAACATAGTCGAGAATATCAGCGGTAATAACAAATGTATCATCAAGATTCGACTCATCTATAAAATCTCTTGCCGTAAGAACCGTAAGAATCTTAGTCATAGATGCAGGACTTACAACCTTATGGCAGTCTCGCTCTGCAACTATCGTATCTGTATCAAGATCAATAAGAACCATATAGGTACTAGTCATCTGCTCAGTTTTAACCGGGTCCCCAGGACTTGTATAGTTAATGGAACCTTCAACACTATCTAATGTAAGAGTAACCTTTTCCCAGGCACCTGGTGCATCTGCATCCTCTGGCTGGCTATTGGAATCCGCTCCGTCCTCATCCTCAATAGGCTGATTAAAAACTGAAAGATCAGCCACCGGAAGACTATTTGTGCTGTCTGTCATCTCTGGATGATAAAATGTCTTACCTGCCATCCAGCTATCCTCATCTATTGGAGCTGCTGCATCACCATTCGGCTTAATATCAAGGTCTGAGACATCAGCAACCGTTGATTCCTCTTCAATATACTCTTCATATTCTTCAGCTTCATCTATCGTTGCAGTTTCAGTATCTTTTTTATTCTCAGCTCTGCTTTTACTCTTACTCATCAAATTGATGAAAATAACTCCAAATATGCCCAAAAGCACAACTAATATCAAAACTACTATTGTTCTAAGAACAATAACCTCTTTTTGTCTTGGAAACTTACTCATAAATCACTGCTCCCATATTTACCGCCTAATTCTGATATCTCAGTAATTAGTTCAAAATATAAATCAACTCTATAAAAACAATCTGCTATATAATGTTCATTTGACACAGTTAGTTATATTACCATCAATATCCTGTAATGTCAAAAACTTATCAGAAATATACATCAAAACTTTATCATTTCAACTACTATTTGTGTTTTTTTTGCATTTATTCTATAATTACTACTATATGATGTTACGTTCATAACTATTTAGTAATGCCATTATTTTTTCCATACAAGAGGATCATCTAATGAATTTCAAGATATATTTTCATTCCAAGTTTCCTGACAAATACAGCATAGCTTTTATCCCTAAAGATATCCTTTCTGGAATCATAGTTGCTCTGGTTTCGATTCCTATTTCCATGGGATATTCCCAGATTGCAGGACTACCTATGATTTATGGACTATATGGTTCTCTTTTTCCTATTCTGATCTATGGAATAATCACATCTTCTTATGATTTTGTATTTGGTGTTGATGCTGCTCCAGCGGCTCTGACTGGTTCATCTCTGCTATCCCTAGGAATAATTCCTGGCTCTGAAGAAGCGATAAGAGCTGTTCCGGTTCTAACATTTATGGTCGCTGTCTGGCTGCTGCTTTTTTATTTTCTGAAGGCAGGCAGAGCTGTCAAATATATTTCAGTCCCTGTTATGGGCGGCTTTATTACAGGTATATGCCTTGAAATCATTACCATGCAGATTCCGAAACTGTATGGCGGAGATCCCGGAACAGGAGAATTTCCAGAGCTCATACTGAATATCATTAAACAGTTTTACAGCTTTAATCTCCTTTCCCTTGCTCTCGGAATAATGACTATTATCATTATTTTAACTGTTAAGAAGTTCGCTCCAAAAATTCCAATGTCTGTTATCATGCTTATAATTGGAGCATTTATATCAATAAAGTTTGATATAGGAAACCATGGTGTTAAGCTTTTACCCGCCACTGAGTCCGGGCTTCCTCTTCCCAGACTTCTTCATTTTGATTTCAACAATATAACTAATATCATGTTTTCGGCACTTACTATATCGCTTGTTATCATGTCAGAAACTCTTCTTGCTTCACGGGCAAATGCCATTCATGACGGTTATGACCTAAGCACGGGCAGAGAGATAATGGCCTATTCTCTTTCAAACTTTACTGCAGCTGCATTTGGCTGTTGTCCGGTAAATGCAAGCGTTTCCAGAACATCAATCGTTAGACAGTTCGGTGGAAAAAGCCAGATAATGAGCATATCTGCATGTATCACAATGGGACTAATTCTCATCTTTGCTACTGATTATATAAAATATCTTCCAGTCCCTGTTCTTACTGCTATCGTTATTTCTGCCCTTATCAGTGCCTGTGAATTCGATCTGCTAAAGAGACTTCACAGAACCAGCAAACAGGACTTTATAATATTTATCTCAGCTATGGTTGGAGTTTTGTTCTTTGGAACAGTATACGGAGTTGTAATCGGAGTAATACTTTCATTCTTCGCTGTTATCAGACAGGCAGTATCTCCCCAGAGAACATTTGTTGGTATCAGACCAGGACACGAGGGCTATTATTCCATGAAGGTACACGAGGATGCCCGCCCAGTGCAGGGAGCTATTATATATAGATTCGGTGGCAACCTGTTCTTTGCAAATATTGATACATTTGTAAATGACATTGAAGCTGTAATAGATGAGCACACCCGGGTTGTAATTATCTATGGGAGCGGAATAAATCATATAGATATCACAGCAACTGACAGAATCAAATCATTCTGTCAGAGTCTCAGAAAACGTGGGATATATTTCTTCCTTGCAGAAAATGATGGCGTCGTAAATAATGAATTGATTCAATATGGTGCTGAAGAGCTGATTGAAACAGGAGTTGTAATAAAAGATGTTGATATGGTTTTCGAGAAGCTTAAGATTAATCAGCCATATCCTCTTAAGGATAAGAATCCATATCATAAGGAAAACAAAGAAAAGCCTATTCCTAAGAAAAAAAATGAGAAATCGTCTTAGGTGAAAATTTTAATTAGTGAGGATCAGAAAATGAAAATAGATATTCTATGTGTAGGAAAAATCAAAGAGGCTTTCTATAGGGATGCTATTTCTGAATATGTAAAAAGATTAGGACGCTATACCCAGATAAATATAATTGAGGTTGAAGATGAGAAAACTCCGGATAATGCCAGTGATAAACAGGTAGACTTAATACTTTCCAAGGAAGCAGAAAGACTAAACAGATTCATCACCCAGTCCAATAATTCTTCTACTTATGTTATCACTCTTGAAATAAATGGAAAACAGCTGAGCAGTGAAGGTCTTGCAAGCAAAATACAGGAGCTGAATATAAATGGAGTCAGCCACATCATTTTCATAATCGGTGGTTCTCTAGGCCTGCATAGCTCTGTCACATCAAAGGCTGATTTTCATATAAGCTTTTCAAAGATGACCTTCCCGCATCAGCTTATGAGGGTTATATTGCTGGAGCAGATATACAGATCTTATCGTATCATAAATAATGAACCTTATCATAAATAAAATTAGACTTTTCATTAGTAAAAGAAGATTTATCATAAGCAAAAAGGAGTATCGCCTCAGTGAATGATCACTTAGTGCGACAACTCCTTTTAAAATGTCATAAATTACCTGCCATATCTATTCTCTTCCATCCCAGCAATAAGTACAGAGCTTATCTCTGTCTATACCTGTAGATTCTATCATATCATCTAAACGATTGAAGGCAAGTGTCGTAAAGTTAAGCTTTTGTCTGATTCTTTCAAGCATGAGCTTATATCTTTCAGAATCAGGATTAGCGTAATCATCAAGTATTACTCTATCTACCTTTTCACCCTCTTCTTCTGCTATTACCTGTCTTGCAATAAGCTCCATATCTGAATTAGATCTGGAGAAGTTTATATATTTACAGCCAAAAAGCAGTGGTGGACAAGCTGGTCTGATATGTACTTCTTTTGCACCGCTGTCATATAAGAATTCTGTAGTCTCACGAAGCTGTGTTCCACGAACAATGGAATCATCTATAAGAAGAAGCTTCTTACCATCTATTAGTTCATGGACAGGAATGAGCTTCATCTTAGCTATAAGATTTCTCTTATCCTGATGAGTTGGCATAAATGATCTAGGCCATGTTGGTGTGTATTTTACAAATGGTCTTGAAAATGGTACACCTGACTGATTAGCATAGCCCATAGCGTGAGCTGTTCCTGAATCCGGAACTCCCGCAACAGAATCTATATCATCTCTTCCGTATCCATCTCTTTTTGCAAGTGCCTCACCGCATTTATATCTCATTTCTTCAACTGAAACACCTTCATATCTGGCTGATGGATATCCATAATATACCCAGAGGAAAGTACAGATACGCATCTTTTTCCCCGGATTAACCATACAGGTCACTGCCTCAGGTGTCATTACATCTATCTCGCCAGGTCCAAGTTCTTTAAAATCCTTATAACCAAGGTTCAAATATGAAAATGATTCAAATGCTGCGCAGAAACCTTCATTCTCTTTATATCCTACAATAATAGGAGTACGTCCGAATTTATCTCTTGCAAGATATACAGCTTCTGTAGTAAGAAGAAGGATAGTCATAGAACCATCAATTACTTCCTGGGCATACTGAATACCTTCCAGAAGATTGTCCTTCTGATTAATAAGTGCTGCTGTAAGCTCAGTTTTATTAACTTCACCAGTGCTCATCATCTGAAAATGTGATCCACCGTTTTTAAATACCTCTGCAATAAGTTCATCAGAATTATTGATCTTTCCAACGCATACTATGGCATATGTACCATGGTGTGAACGAACCAGAAGTGGCTGAGGATCAAAATCAGAAATACATCCTATTCCAAGATTTCCTTCCATCTCATGCACATCACCTGAGAATTTGCTCCTGAAAGGTGCATTTTCTATATTGTGAATGGCACGGTTGAAACCATTTCTTCCATGTACTACCATTCCAGCTCTTCTTGTACCAAGATGTGAATGATAATCTGTTCCATAGAACAGGTCAAAAACTGAATCTCCTTTTAACGCTGTTGCAAAAAATCCGCCCATCTTTAATCTCCCATATTAATCTACAAAATAAAAAACAAAAACACATTAATAGTATCACAATAAGCATCTTAAAAAAAGTAAAAATCATAAGAATTTTCAAAAAAATAACTGTGCAAAAATAACAATCATTTCTGCACAGTATAATTCCTTAATATATGTCACTTTTTCAGATGCTATATTTTATTATTTTCCTGCTGCCACTACACTGTCAGCAAGTGCCTGAATGTTAGGTATGTCAGCTTCTTTCATAGTTGATCTGATAGTAACAACCGGATCTAACACCTCAACATTCTTCCAGTTCTCTACAATACCCTTTATAGTTCTTGCTGCGGTTGGTCCCCATGAACCATTTTCAAGAATAGCTATCTTTCGATTCTGGTATGTCTTATATGAAAGATGTGTCAGAAAATCATGCATTGGAAGGAAAACTCCACCATCATAGCTTGATGCACAGAGTACCATTCTGTCATATCTGAAGGCATCTTCAACACATTCAGCTATATCTTCTCTGCAAAGGTCAGCTACAGCAACCTTCTCACCTGCAGCTTCAAGCATTTCTGCTAATTTTTCTGCAGCCTTTGCTGTATTACCATGAATTGATGCATAAGCAACAAATACTCCATGAGTTTCTGGTTCATAAGCACTCCAGGTTTTATAGGTTTCAAGATAATATGACAGCTCTGTTCCAGGCATTGGAAGAACCGGACCATGGAGCGGAAGGATCTTAGTAAGCTCTGCATCTGCAAGCTTCTTAAGAAGATTCTGAACCGGAAGACCATATTTACCTACAATACCGAAATAATAACGTCTTGCTTCGCAGGCCCATCCTTCTGGATCATCAAAATCAAGCGCTCCGAATTTACCGAAACCATCTGCCGAGAAAAGGACCTTCTCACTCGACTCATAAGTAACCATTACCTCAGGCCAGTGAACCATAGGTGCCATATAGAACTTAAGAGTATGAGTTCCAAGTTCGAGAGTATCTCCTTCAGCCACAACAAGCTTTCTGTCATCTACACTTAGTCCTTCAAAAAACTGAGGAATCATTCCGAACATTTTTGCATTTCCTACAACTGTCATTTCTGGAAATGCATCTATGGCAGCCTTAAAGCTTCCTGAATGATCAGGTTCAAAATGCTGTACTATAAGATAATCAGGTTTTCTATCTCCAAGAGCCTCATTGAGATTTTTCAGCCACTCCTCTGTCTTATGAGCATCAACTGAATCCATTATTGCAATCTTCTCATCAATTATTACATAAGAATTATAAGATATTCCTTCTGGAACGATATACTGACTTTCAAAAAGATCTATATCTCTATCATCAACACCGATATACTTAATAGAATCTGTCACATTAGTTACCATAGTTTAAGCCTCACTTTCTTATTATGATATATTAATG
>JAILEL010000021.1 GCA_024687845.1 Eubacterium sp. | reverse complement strand
ACTTGCATGCCACTTCTCAAGATATGCCTTCTTGCTCGCCACCTTTGTACGTGACGGACTAATCTTAGCAGTCTTGCCAACCTTTAAGTTATAAGAAGTCTTCTTAACTGAAATACTCTTAACATCTGTAAACTTAGGATTCTCAGGTCCTACACTGTGAAGATCAAGGGACTCTGCGATATAAACCTTCTTGCCGTTAACCTTCTTGTAAGCCTTAACTACCATCCTGTACATCCTTCTGCCATTTACCTTCTTACCAGCTATCTTCTTAAATGTATATGTGGTCTTTCCTGGCTTAACAGTTACCAGAAGCTTTTTCTTAGGTGCACATTCACCACCATAGATCTCGTAACCGTCTGCTCCCTTTACCTTGCCCCACTTAAGCACTGCAGAGGATTTCTTTACAGTAAACTTAGCGCCTGCATTAATTGAAACATTGTTCTTATTTTTTTGTTTTTCGTCATCAGGTTTTGACTGTTCCATCTTTTTAATCTCAAAATCATCAGTTACTTCAAAACCTTCATAGAGATCATTAGCTGCAAATGTAGCTTTGACAGTATATTTTCCTACCTTTGAAGGAGCCTGTGCTGTAAATGCTCCATCTGTGTCCTTCTTATAAGTATAGGTCACTGCACCATTGCCATTTGTACTACTTTCAGCACTTATTTTAAGAGCATCGCCGAGATAGATATCAGATGCTTTAACATTTCCAGTTCCAACACCCTTCTTTACAGTAAGAGTAGCCTTAACTGGTGCCTTAACTTCCTTACCAGCATCATCAACTATTGCAAATGATATGACAAATGTACCAACCTTTGTTACTGTAAGCTTGCTTCCTGTGAGTGTTCCGACTCCAGTTCCACCATTTTCAAGTTTATAAACAGGCTTTCCAAGCTTCTCATCAGAACCGAACATTCCGAAGCCGCTGCCAGCAACATCGATAGGCTGACCTTTAAATACTGTCTCAACATTACGTGCTACAAGTTCAGATGTCTTATCAATGTATAAAATAACCTGAGTTATCTTATCAAGTGAAGGAAGCTCATAGGAAAGAGCATCTCTTCCCTTTGCTACTACAGTTTCAGTATTATTTGCAACATCCATTACAGTCCATTTAACTGCTGAATAACCCTTTGGAAGCTTAGCTGTAAATGTTACAGGAATATATGCCACATAATCTTTTCCTGATATAAGTTTCTTATCCTGACACTTAGCTGTTATTACATCTGCAATCTCATTTCCTGAATCATCTATTGCTTTAAATACCAGATTATTTGTCTTGTAGCCTGAAAGAACAACACCTATATGCATATCCTTCTGGACATTTTCAATTGTAAAGGTATCAAGACCACCCTGAACTACTGTATAGCCACTGCCACCATCTTTATATAGTCGCCATTCTTTAACTATAACTACATCAGGAATATGAGCTTTTATTTTTACAGAGCTGCCCTTCTTAGTCTTGCCGTCAGCGCCCAGTCCCTCATAGGTAAATGAACAGTTAACTATAGACTCATCACTCTCAAACTGAGCATCTACACTGTAATAAGCTTCCTTTTCGAACTCAACAGTTACATACATGTCATTCTTTACTGTAACTTCATAAGAGTCCTTTGAATAATTACTTCCGTCCTTATTCTTCAGAATTGTAGCCGTTCCGCCATTTTCTGAGATGCTCCAGCTCTTGACAACGTATCCTTTATCTGGAATAGCAGTTAAGATAATATTCTTACCTTCAGGTATTGGTTCAGGTGAATCAAACTTAGTTGTCTTCTGTCCAGCATTCAGATAATAAGCTTCCAGCTTGCCATTTGCTCCAGGAGCAAATGATACTTGATGTGAATTCATTCCAAATTCAACATGTGCATAGATATTTTTGTCAACCGAATTGAATATCAGCTTGTCACCGATCATTTCATAATCAGTTCCAGCTACAAATTCATTTCCCTGTGAATCAGTAATCTTCCACTCTGTAACACTGTAACCCTTATCAGGAAATGCATTAAATCTGATGACTGTTCCCTTATCAACACTATATCCTGATGGAATTTCTACCTGCTGAGAACCCATATAAGCACTAAGCTTTCCATTTATGGATGAATCGTAGAATACTTCAAATACATCACTTAAAACTGTGCATGAACCATTTTTGAAAAGCGTGCTGTATCTATTCTGGAAGGACTTAGTCAAATCACTTTCAGAATCTTTAAAACCTACATATATGTTATAAGTGCCTTCACCAGAATTTTCATCCAGTACTGGAGCTGATGAAAAACTGAACAGCTTTTCAGGATCATAAGTACTACTATCCTTATCTATTATTGCCTTTTCACTTGTGTCATTCTTATAGCTGATTGCAATATCTTCAATATTCAGCTTCTTTGCCTGTGTATTTTCTATAGAAATACCTGACTTAGTTGGTGCTGCTACAACTATTGGACGTTTATTAACATTTACAGTAGTTCTTGCATATTCAGTATTAGTACCATCACTAAACTTTGCTATAAATATATGATTGCCTGCAATATCCGGTGTATATATATTATTATTTCCAAGATCCTTTGAAACTATCTTGCCTGAATCATCACTATATGAAACCGTATAACTAACTCCAATTCCACTAGGAAGCTCAGTTTCAACAATATTATTATCGGCAGCATTCTTAGTACACTTAAATGATTCAAGATTAATATTTCCACCATATATGGTGTCGTTAGCCTTAACTACATAAAGATTTTTTTCCTGTCTTGCTTTAGCATAATATGTAGTAGTAGCACTTGAAGTCTTAGTATTATCACTTCCTGAATAGTCTGCAGTGATGGTATATTTACCCTCAGTGTCAGGAATCCAGGTTACAGATGCATTACCATCGTTATCAACAGTTGCTGCAATAAGCTTCAATACTCCAGTGTTGGTATTAAGTATATTAATACTTGCATTCTTTCCAAATTGAGCAATATTACTCTTCTTAGTAACCTTAAGGGTTATTGTAACCTTATCACCACTCGTTATTTCATCCCTATAAGTTGTATATGTCTTTTCAACCTGAACTGCATTTCCAAGTGTTACAGTTTTATCTGCTGAAGAATACTCACCATCAGGATCAGATTCAATCTGAACTTTTTCCATAGTTTCAGTATTATTCTCTGTCTTGAGTGTATAGAATTCTCCGGTAGCAGATTCAATATCTGTATTGGTTTCTGAATCATGCGTAATATCAATAAGCTCATAGATATAATATGACTTTATTATCTTTAATGTCTCAGTACTATTTTCAACTTCCGGTTCGAAAATATGCATTGCATATATCCAATAATTATTACCATCTACCGTTTTAACCTGTCTCTCAGTTTCGCCTGATTGAATTATCTCTGTCTGAATTTCAAAATCATCAAAAGCTAATTCATCACCATCTACAGTAACGTAACGCTCTTTATGAACAACTTCCGTTGCACTGTCCGCGGTTCCTGCAGCTTCATTAACATTACCAAGAATATAAAGATTGCCATCATCTACTCCGCGATAAATATATGGAATAGTAGCTTTAGTATTCTGATGATCATTCTCATAAACTTCGTAGCTGTTTTCTTTTTCTCCGACTTTAATCTTAACTACCTTATTTTCCTTTATAGTGGTATTTTCCGGAATCTGATTTGTCTCATCGGCATAGCCTGAATTTAGTCCATCTGAATCATTCAGTGCTGTAACGGTTGAAACAGTATCAGCCTTGCCAACATGAAGTATTCCATTATCACTATAGCAGTATTTACGCACACCATTATGAATCTCAGAAACAACACATCTGAACTGATCACCATCCATGTTCTTAGTTACATTTTCAATAGTATATGAAAGATCGGTTGAATTTCTGTCAATCTTAGTCCAGTTAGATGAATCATGCTTCTTCATCTGCCATGAATATGAGAGTCCGCTGGACACTCCCGATGAAGGAGATGCCTCTACTGTAAATGTTGCATCATCTCCAACTACTACATTCTGTTCTTTGGTAATTCTTGCTACTAATGGTGCGTCACCCTTACTAAGGGTAGTAGCCGTTACTGTATTAGTATATTCCGAAATAAGAGTCTTTTGATTTTCCTTACTCTTTGCTCTAACTGCATAGCTATAAGTAGTTGCAGGGTCAAGACCTTCAAATGTATATGAAGTCACATCTCCTGGAACAGTATCCTGAAGACTGTAAGGGTTATTTGTAATACCATCATCAAAAACCTGATATATTTCAAATGTATCTGCTTTCTTACTTCCCATTTCCCATGCAATCTTAATTGAATGATCTGTAACCGTATCAACTGCCAGATTACGCGGAGGACTCGGTGGCATTTTTATATCCTTGACAAGATATCCTATTACTGGAACATCTGAACCTCCAACCTTTGCAGACCAGGTTCCCATCTTTGTCTTAAAACCGTATTCTGTTTCTGTCTGTGGAGGGAATGCAACAGAGCCAGTTTTATTTATTCCCTGATAATTGACTACTGTTGTACCACCGCCCCAGCCGCCTCCGCCTGACGCTCCAACTGAATAATCCATGTGTACAACCTTTCCGTCAAATTCTCCTGCTAAACCAATTTTTAATTCAAATTCATTAGAATAACTCTGGGACTTGGAATCCGAGTTCTGATCATTTATTGCTATATCATAAGTTGTCGCAGCATTCGTACCAACATTTGATATTTCAACAAAATCGTTACCACATACAAAATTCCTAAGACCAGCTTCGCTTACTGGATACGTATCCGGTCTTCCTTCAACATTGCTTATTACTGAGTCTGCTATCACCCTGTCCTTAAGAGCTGGATCATCTTCAACCATTTGATTAAAGTATTCCACAGTTTTTACTGTATATAAAGGCTTTTCCTGTATTCCCACAGTCATATCGTATGGTTCCTTAGTTGTATCTGCAGGATGAACCGTATAGTGATATAAAATTATAGGGGTTCGTCTGAGAACAACACTATTTTCTTCCGCAGCAGTAAAGCCAAATTCAAATTCCTGCGATAATTCTTTCTCATATTCCCATTCCCAACCATGGGTATAAGAAGCCTCCGTTGAAAATTTAAGAGCATCAGATCCTATAGAAAAAGTTGCATATCCACCAACCGAAGCTGTTATTGTTTGAGACTGCGAGGTACTGTTTCCTTTTACAATACCAAAGGATGTTGAACCTAAACTATCATAGTTATCCTTCAAATCTTCAAAATAAGGAGCCGCCTGAAGGATAGCTGCCACCTGAACATTCGAATAAGTATATTCTTTCTGGGTATATTCAAATGTGTCTGTATCGTTATCTACATCTACAGCAGCAATAGCTAACCCCGGCTTACTTCCCTTACCACAATGATATACTGCAAATTCATTTTCTTTTTCATTACTATACCATTCATTTGCTGTTGTTATATCATTTTCAACCTTGGTATTCTTTCCACTAAATTTTACTCTATAGAAATAATAGCCTGCCAACGACTGCTTATATCCTGCAGTGTAAAGAACCTGTTCTATTCCAAGATCATTCTCATCGAAGTTACCTGCTACACACTGATCTATCCATGTATTTGAAATTATATAGCCTCTGATTCCATCGTCAGCTTTAGCAGCAAATGGAGCAGTATAATCCTCTTTCCACTGGCCCTGTTCATATTTGTAAAAGGTTCCTGACAGAAAGACTTGTTCAGCCTCATTCATTCCATTGACCGCTGCACAAGTGAGAGCTGGAATTGTATGTATATTATCATCTTTGTAAAAACCATCCTTGGTAAATGCTTTCATAGATACTTTACTAGTGCTTCCAAGATTAAGTTCATTTGTATTAGTATCAAAAGCATAAGTAGTTATAGCATAACTGCTACCATCCAGACCATCAATAGATTCACCTTTTAGATCTGGTTTATTACTACTACTGATATTTCCCGCAATAACAACCTCAGGAAAACCATCAAAATCAATATCACCCGCTGAGACTGCGGCCGTACGGAAATAGTATCCGGTCACACTCTGATCAAGAGTTCCTTTTGTAAAATAGGATGTTTCTATTCCTCCTTTTTTACCTAAATAACATGCAAAAACAGAGCTTCTATCCTCAAGTTCTTTTCCACTTGCATTTTTTACTATATCTGCATAAGAGCCTACAATCAAAAGATCTTCTTCACCATCACGGTTAATATCTGCAACATCCATAGATATCTGTATGGTACATCTTGCAGTGTCATCATCCACCTTCATTTTTGAAGAAAGCTCAGCTCCTGTTTTACCCATAAAATCCTGTAATAGAATTGTAGATTTCTCCATTAATGAAACACCATCAAGAATAGAAATATGTGGTGTTCCACCTTGCGGTACATAAACTGCTATTTCATCCTTACCATCACCATCAAAATCACCTGTGGTAAGTGTAAAATAGTTTTTATATGCCCACTGCGGAACTGAACCAAGCCAGTCAGCTTCCTCCTTACTATTATTTTTCAGACTAAAATATGTTGATGTAGAACCCGTACCATTTCCATTGTACCTAGCTACTACAAGACGGCTTTCTTTACCATAATCACAGCCAACCATTGCCACCATATTGTCATGTCCAGTACCATAAGGATCGTAGCCTTTAGTACTTACATAACGGTATTGGCCACTCTTGCCTGACAAACTCGTGGATATCCGATGTTTGTTATCATCAACTTTACCAATTTCCGTTTCAGTTAATTTATCTTTCTTTGCATAATTAAATGTAGATGCATTCAGATTGCTTCCACTCTGCCTCCAGATAAAAGCCTCTGATTTGGTATTGAATGTCTGCACCCCGCTTCCATATGGGTTCTTACCATCATTCGAATCAAAGGTTGATGGAATTGAAGTATCGAATCCAAACTTATCCGTATTAGCTGCTTCAACCTGTCCCATTCCACCAGTGCCCCCATTTCTTGCACCGGACAAAACAGCGAATGCCATTGCAGTTGCAAGAATAAAGGACAATGCTTTTTTTACATTTCTTCTCATCCTTAAAACCTCCCTCTTTAAATCTCTCCCGTATCTTCTAGCCCTTCAATGTAAGATGCTTTACGTATCGCCTCTAATCTTTTCTTTATTGTCATCTTGTTTTTTTATTGCCTGATATTTTTTTATTATAAGAGTGACAATAATTCCCAAAGAAAATGCCAGTAATGCAACCAAGATATAGCCACCAATTTCCGGTCCAAGAATAGTTGCTCCCATTGTATATGCAATGTGCTGCTGCATATTTCCAGTCACCTGAGGTGCGATAAAAATCGTAGAAATCAGTAATGTCATGAGAATCAAACCTACCACTGAAAGCCTGCGAATCTGTTTCTGAATAAGATAAACAGATTTTCTCTGTTTAATTTCCTTCATCAATTCTTCATTACTTCTCATCACATCACCTTCTTCCCCTACAAATTCTGCCACGCCACTTTCCAGACTATATTCATGGGTGAGTAAACCACTCATTATAGTAAATGCATGTTTTTCTGAATTTAGTCACTTTTAGAAAAAATTTTTTTAATTTACAAAAAAATGGCGGGAAATCCCGCCAAATAAAAAATAAAATATATCTATACTTTTTTGTATGCAATCAGTAGCATAAATGCTGTCAGTATTGGCATCATATAGCCTATGTAGGAAGAAATCCCCGGTTCTGATACGAGAAGATTATATGTTCCATGAAATAGCATACTCACTGATAGTGCTGCGACCATGCTTGATATCTGCAGTGCCTTGAATTTTCTTGCAACTACGAGTCCGAGTACTAGAGCTAGCACACTCACTATATGCATTACTCCTACTGCAAGTCCACGTATTAGCAAAAATACCAGACTCGATGTTCCTGCTGAAATCATAGAGCATACATTTTCAAACATGGAAAATCCCACGCCAAGTCCTACCGCTGCATTAAAGAGTTCCTTATCCGTTGGTTCAAACATAAAGAAATAGAAAAGAAGCGGAAGGAATTTGATAGCTTCCTCGACAACGGGTGATATAAATATCGCTGTTTCTTCCATGCCTTTTCCCGTTACCACATCAAAGAAGCCGCTTATATATGCACCCAGAAGACATGTCACCATGCCTATAAGAAAATTAAATACAAATCTCCTGGCGTTTCCTTGCGTAAAAAATAGTGACAGAATCAAAGGAATTGCCATGCAGATCAGAATATTTTCAGAATAAATCATTCCTTACCCACCACCTTCCGTACTGATAGATAGAGAAATGCGAATGCTATGGTTTCCATTAATTGAAAGATAATATACCATATCCCATCACTCATATATTTAACTGTCAGAATACATCCAAATAATAAATAATTCTGGCAGAGCAGCACTTCCGGAGACTTTTTTTTCCAGGATGAAAAGAATATCACTCCTATAAAAATAACTAATGCAAGCATAAGGATATATGCTGATAAATCAATTGTATTTTTAATATTTCCTTCCGATAAGATAGTTGATATCTGAAGAATTATGATCAATGTACTACACAGTGTTAGTACTATCCACATATATCTCTTTAAAGCCTGTCTAAATTCTATTGCTGATAAAACAGTATAAAGAAAATATGTAAATGTTATTCCTATCATAATATCCTGAATATATTCCCCTGACCATATAATCCACAGAATAGTATTACATAGTGAAAACAGAATGATTCCTATCGTACATTTTAGTGACGCTGCATAAGGTAGTCTTATTGCAGCTCGAAGTGTCGAAGCAAATAGTAAGAATACTGATGCCTCACCTATTTCATTAGCTGCAAATGGCATTCTTACATCTGGACGAAGCAAAGTATAGGTAAGCCAATACACTTCATCAAGCAAATATATAGCAAAACAGAAGGTTAAAAAAACAGATGCAAGTGACCGATTGCTTTCTTTAATAAGTACAACAGATGAGACAAGGCAGAAAAAGAGCATAACCATCTGAAATAATATGGAGATATCGCCTAATATAGTCTCAGATACCATATTCCCTTTCCTTTTCCTTCTTCATTTTCCACTGCTGTGCTATAAGAGTGATTATTACTCCTAAAACAAAAGCTATAAATGCAACAAGTACATATCCAATAAATGGAAGTTCTAGTATCATACTTCCATATTGACGTATAGGTGTTTGTTCAGATACCTGCGAAAGCCTTGGAAGATAGCCTACCACAACAATCATCATTAATGAAAAACAGGCACCTATCACACCTTCTATAAGCATTTTTCTCTTAAGACTTTTTATATCCTTATATATATCTTTACGCCGCTGAATCTCATTCATTTGCTCTTTAATATCCTGCATCGTGAATTCCCATCCTTTCCAGATTTTTCCTAAGCGCTTCCTTACCACGTTTCACCAGATTGTATATCTTATGCTTACTCATTCCCATTACTGATGCGATTTCGTCATGCGATAATTCTTCAAAATATAGAAGATATAGCACTCTTCTATAATCATGCTTTATCATTTCCATAGCCTGATATAGTGTACGATTTCTTTCTTCCTTTAACAGACTTACATCTGGAAGCTCTGATATATCCGGTATATCTTCATCAATCATATCTATATGTATTCTTTTTTTACGTAACCACATAAGTGCATTTCTTCTTGCAATCGTATACAGCCAGCTCTTAAAGCTTCCCTGCCGGGTAGGTACAAACATAGGTTTATCAACAGCAAGCTTAGTAAATGTATCTATCAACAGATCTTCCGCATCCTGCTCATTATGTGTAAAGCCCATAAGAAACAGCAGCAGGCCTTCTCTATTGTGGCTGAGTAATGCCTCTAAATCCTTATCATCATCACTCTCCATATATCTGACATATATCTCTTCATCCGTTTCCATATATGATTCCTCGTAACTTTGTAGCACCTGCATAAAATTCCAAATTAATGATAGCTTAAGCTCGTGAGAATGGCAAGAAGAAAAGGTGGCAATCGGCATACTGCCGACTGTCACCTTCCTTTGGGAGAAAATCTATTACTACTTTATAAAAGCAGTTTATGTTATTAAAATGTGACTATTCTTATTACTTAACTTTAACCTTGAC
>JAILEL010000019.1 GCA_024687845.1 Eubacterium sp. | reverse complement strand
CATTATATGGAGAATCACGTAAGCGGAACCCTCACATACACCTTTGTTCCTTCATTGTATGTGCTGTCAACCTTCATTCCATATTCTCGACCATAGTGCATCTCAAGGCGTTTTTCGACATTGGCCATTCCGAAGCCTCTCTGATCATCTAAAACAATTTCGCCTGTTATAAGTTTTCTGAGCCTCTCAAGCTCTTCTTCCTTCATTCCGATTCCATTATCTTCTATTACAAATCGTATATACTGGCCTTTATCTCCATCTTTGGTGCCGGTAACACGGATTTTTCCACCGCTCCTCTTGTTCTTTATTCCATGATAGAGCGCATTTTCCACTATGGGCTGAAGAGTGAGCTTCTGAATATGATAATCAAGAATATCTTCATCGAAGTCTATCTCATAATCAAGAATATCCTGATAACGAAATCTCTGAATCTCAAGATAGCTCTTAATATGCTCCATCTCATTTTTAATGGTTATCTCACTCTGACCTTTACTAAGAGAGATTCTGAAAAAGCTTGAAAGCTGCTGAATAACCTGAATCGCCTTTTGGTTTTCACCCGCCTCAGTCATCCAGAGAATTGCATCCAGCGTGTTATACAGAAAATGCGGATTAATCTGTTCCTGAAGAAGTCTCAGCTCCGCATCCTTTGCGTTTTCCTGTTCCTTATGAATATCTTCAACCAGAGTCTCTATTTCTTTGGCCATGTTATTAAAGCTTTCAGCCAGTATCTGCATCTCATCTCCACTATCAGTATGATAGGATGCCGTGAAGTCTCCGCCTGCCAGCTTTTCAGTCATATTGACAAGACCTGTAATAGGCTCTGTCATTCTCTCAGACAGTCTTCTTGAGAAAACTAATATGAATATAATGATTATAATGAGCATGATAATAAGAATCCGCATAGTAGTCAGCAAACTGGCAGCTACCTCCCTACGCAGATTCTCCATATTTATCGCCTCATCATAAATATATGTCTGTATATCACTCTGAATAAGCGATGTAAGAGTACGGATATTCATATCCAGCATCTCCATATTTTCATCGTAATGTCCACCCTCTTCAACATTTTGAAGGATGTCATCCACTCTCTCATCCAGAATTCCCAGAAGTTTTATAAGTGCATTCAGATCCGAACGTACATTTTCTGAAGTAGCCTTATCTCTCAGATGTTCGAAATGTACCTTTGCCTCACTAATGGCTGACTTCGGATTTTCATTTCCCAGCTTCTCCTGTGGATCCGACCAGTTTGCAGAACCAGTTATGATTCTGTACATGGTTTCATCCATTGATTCCTTAAAGCTTACATTATATTTATTTGCACTTGTAATATTTCTTACCAGAAGATCATACTCCTGATAATAACCATAGAGTCTTGTCACTGCCACGCCAAAAAGAATGATAAGCGGAATAACGCATATCCAGATATATGATATCATTTTGGACTGAATCTTACTCATTCTTTTGGTTTTCATGACTCGTTCAGGACCCCTTTATCCTTGTATTTCGCTATAGCGGCTGTTACCTATCGGCAGCTGACCTGACACTCCAAGAGCTTCTCTTACCGTTTCTCCGCTGTCCGCAAATGAGGTTCCAGTACCAAGATTCACACCAGGCCGCACGATATTTCCATAGAGAAGAAATGGAACATATTCTCTCGTATGATCAGTTCCTTTAAATGTCGGATCACAGCCATGATCAGCTGTTATAACTATCATGTCCTTTGACTCTTCTCCCTGGAAGCTGCCGAGTCTCTCCATAAGCTCGCCGAGCCTTTTATCAAAATTCTCAAGTCCTCTTGCATAGCCCTCCACATCTCTTCTATGTCCCCATGTAGAGTCAAACTCAACAAGATTAGTGAAAATGAGTCCTTCCTTAACTATATCAAGAGCCTGAATGGTCTTATCCATTCCATCCTCGTTATCTACAGTATGAACCGCGTCAGTAATTCCAACCCCTGCAAAGATATCTTCAATCTTTCCTACTGCATAAACAGTTTTCCCACTTTCTTTAATCATGGTCAGAAGATTGTTTTCATCAGGCTTTCTTGAAAAATCACGGCGATTAGCCGTTCTGACATACTTGTCCTTTTCCCATACATAAGGTCTGGCTATTACTCTGGCAACATTATGTTTTCCTGTAAGAATGCCTCTCGCTATCCTGCACATCTCATATAGCCGTTCCGGAGAATAAACACTTTCATCGCAGGCTATCTGAAATACACTGTCTGCCGAAGTATAAATGATAGGCTTTTCGGTAGCCTTCATCTCATCACCATATTCATTTATAATTGCTGTTCCGGAAGCAACGCCGTTATACAGAATTCCCGGCACTCCTGTTTCCTTCACAAATCTATCGATTATATCCTTTGGGAATCCATCTGGATAAGTCGGAAAACGTTCCGGTGTATGTATCCCCGCCATTTCCCAATGACCTATTGTAGTATCCTTTCCAGCAGACAGCTCTGCCAGCCTTCCGAAGGCCCCAATCGGATTCTCAACCGGCTTTACGCCTGACATTCCTTCGATATTTCCATAGCCTATACTTCTCATATTAGGGATGTTCAGGTTTGGAAAATGTTCCATTATATGTCCAATAGTATTGCAGCCCAAATCATCAAAGTCCGCAGCATCTGCAGCCTCGCCCATTCCAACACTATCCAAAACTATCCATATAACTCTACTCATGCCAAGCCTCCCTTTTTAACATCTATACGTAATTTACGCTATTATGGTTCTTTCTTCGACCTTCTGTACTCTTTCGGTGACATTCCCTGAGTCTTCTTAAATATATAGCTGAAATAATGTGGATCCCGGTAACCCACTTCAAAACCTATCTCAGAGGTTTTCATCGGTGTGCATAGCAGAAGATTCTTCGCTTCATTCATTCTTACCATCGTCAGATAATCAATGAAGGTCTTTCCAGTTTCTTTTCTGAATACTGCACTGAAATGGTTCGAGCTGACATTTACGCTCGATGCCACCAGCTGAAGCGACATATCTTCGTTCTTATAATTTTCTTCTATAAAGGTTTTCGCCTTATCAATTATGTCGGAATATCTGCTGTCGGAAATCTTATTCCTGTATTCAACAAGCAGCTTCAGAAGCCTTTTTGCATAAACTCTCGCACTTTCTGCAGATTCAACAAAACTGAGAGGATTGCTTAGTTCTCCCAGTAGAGAAGTTGCTTCTTCTTTAGATACTCCAAGTCCCTCGAGAAATGTAACCGCGCTTATAAGTGCTTCAACCAGAACATACTGTCTCAGCATCATAGATTCAATCGCTTCATTTCCCATGCTGTCAAAATAATCATCAATAAGGTCATCCGTTTCTGCCAGGGTTCCGCTTTTCAGGAAATTATATATCGCTTTCTGAGATATCACACCGGTATCCACCTTACTGATATCCAGATCATTGATATCTACATACATTTCAGAACTGGCATTCTGCTTCTCCATATGTATATATTCTTTGATCTTTTCCTTGTCCGAAGCATCGTCTCCATAGAAAACATAGCTTCTGTCATGCATATATCTCTCAGCGAATTTGCGGCTGGCATCCTTATAGGAAATGTTTACATCACGAATCCTTTCAACGGCCTTTCCTACAGAAATGAAATAAATATCATTTTTGTAATCCTTCATCACCGAATCAATTAATTCAATTCCCGCAATAACATTCCGACGCAATTCCTCGGGACTGTCCGAGCGTTCCAGAAAGCAGAGCACATCTCCAACCTGATCATAGAGATATACATGCTCCTTATCACTGTAACGTTCCTTGATCTTGGAATGAATCTCTTCAACAACTCCCGAATATTCATTTATTTCCATATTATCCCTGTCACTTGGGAACACCTGGAAAAGAACAACCGAGTAAAACGGTGCTGTCACATCAATCCCCAGTTCTCTTCCCTGGGAAATGGAATCCTGCACGGACAGCTTGCCGTTTATCATATCGTGAAGGAATTTCTGTTGCTCAAGAATCCTGATTTCTTCCCTGTCCCGGAGATATTTCTGACGAACCAGTTCCTCGCTTCTTTCTGCTTGAATAGCATCAGCGACCTTCCTCAGCTCATTTATCAGATCATCGCCAGAAACAGGCTTCAGCATATATTCCTCTACACCAATGCTGATTGCCTTTTTAGCATAATTAAAATCATCATACCCGCTAAGGACGATGATTTTGATCTGTGGCAGTTCTTTTCTAACAAGTGAGGCCAGCTCCAGCCCATCCATAAAAGGCATACGTATATCAGTCAGAAGAATATCTGGTTTTTCCTTCAGGATTTTAGGGAACGCAACCTCCCCATCACCTGCTTCACCAACAAGTTCAAAACCATTTGCCTCCCAATTAACGGAGCGCTTGATTCCTTCTCTTATTGCAAATTCATCTTCGACTAAAAAAACTTTAATCATTTTTTCCTCTTCTTCCCCACATAAAACCATTTCCAATAACTACTATGATTTTTTGACTACTTCATCATAGACATTTTCAGGGAATCAGCCCACCGAAGACGGTTCCTTTTGGAATGTTATCCACAGGAACCGCCCATAAAGCAAGCTAAACTATTAAACCTTTAGTTCTGTCCATAGTATGCATTTGCACCATGTTTACGGAAGAAATGCTTATCTCTTATGCTGTCCGGTGCAGTCTTTACATCTGGGTTGATCAGCTCTGTTTTTAATGCCATCTTAGCTACTTCTTCAAGAACAACTGCATTATGAACTGCCTCTGCTGCATCCTTACCCCAAGTAAATGGACCATGATTTACACAAAGCACTCCTGGTGTATAAACTGGGTTCAGTCCTCTTGTTTCAAAGGTCTCTATTATTACAAGACCTGTATTCTTCTCATATTCACCTTCAATTTCTTCAGGTGTAAGACTTCTTGCACATGGAATCTCTCCATAGAAATAATCCGCATGTGTAGTACCATATAATGGAATACTTCTTCCTGCCTGAGCCCATGAAGTTGCCTCAGGAGAATGTGTATGAACAACACCACCTATATCCTTAAATGCCTTGTAAAGTTCAAGATGTGTAGGTGTATCAGATGAAGGCTTATATTTTCCTTCAACCTTGTTTCCATCAAGGTCCATTACTACCATGTCATCAGGACTCATAGTTTCGTAGTCAACTCCACTTGGCTTGATTACGAAAAGTCCAGATTCCCTGTCGATTTCACTAACATTACCCCATGTATAAGTAACAAGATTTCTTCTTGGAAGCTCCATATTAGCTTCGTAAACTCGTATTTTTAATTCTTCTAACATTTTTGTCTCCTCGCCTTTAGTTCATTGTCTTAATTGCTGCTTCTTCAAGTGGCATTACAGCTTTGAAGAGTTCCATATATTTATCGAAACCTGCTATTTCTTCTTCAGAAGCGGTAAGTGTTTCACCTTCCTGTCCCTTGAATATAACTTCATTAAGGAAATCAGCAAGGGTAACTCCTGACTCAGCTGTCTTCTTCATCATGAAGAGAGCAAGAATAGCCATTCCCCATGCTCCACCTTCGCCGGCTGTTTCCATTACAGTAACAGGTCCGCCAGTTGCAGCTGACATGATTCTCTGTCCTGCTTCCTTGGTTTTGAAGAAACCGCCATGTCCATAGAGCTTATCTACTTTAACATTTTCTTCTTTAAGAAGAATGTCAAGGCCTACCTTAAGTGTACTTACTGCTGAATAGAGATGCAGTCTCATAAAGTTTGCAAATGTAAAGTCTGCATTTACCTTTCTTGCGAATACAGGTCTGCCTTCTTCGAATCCGGTTACTGGCTCACCTGAGAAATAGTTAAATCCTGCAAGTCCACCAAGATCTGGAGCTCCACCAAGAGCAGCCGTAAAGAGTGTAGTATAAAGCTTATTTGTGTCAACCTCATAGCCCATGCTTTCTGCAAATTCTCTGAAAATACCAGCCCATGCATTGATATCAGATGTGCAGTTGTTGCAGTGAACCATAGCTACATCATCGCCTACAGGAGTTGTCACTACATCAATTTCTTCATGAACCTTGCTAAGAGCCTGTTCCATAACAACCATTGCGAAGATAGAAGTACCAGCAGATACATTTCCGGTTCTTACTGCAACACTGTTAGTTGCAACCATTCCTGTTCCAGCATCACCTTCAGGTGGACAGAGAGGAATACCGGCCTGCAGAGTTCCACTCTCATCAAGAAGCTTTGCACCTTCCTCTGTAAGTGTACCTGCAGCATCACCAGCCACAAGAACCTTAGGAAGAATATCTGTTATTTTCCAGCCAAATCCATATCCGGAAATAATCTCATCATATTTCTTCAGATAGTCTGCATTGTAATCTCTGGTCTTGCTGTCAATAGGGAACATTCCCGATGCGTCACCAACACCAAGAACCTTCTCACCAGTAAGCTTCCAATGAATATATCCTGCAAGAGTAGTGAAAAATGTAATATCCTTCACATGCTCTTCCTTATTCAGAATAGCCTGATGAAGATGAGCTATACTCCAGCGCTGAGGAATATTGAATCCGAATTCCTTTGTAAGAGCAGAAGCAGCTTCCTGAGTTATTGTATTTCTCCAGGTTCTGAAAGGCACCAGAAGATTCTCATCCTTATCAAATACCATATAACCATGCATCATCGCACTAAAGCCGATAGAGCCGGTTGTTTTAATATCAGTATCATACTGTTTCTTAACATCCTCTCTAAGAGCAGCATAAGCTGACTTAAGACCTGTCCAGATCATATCAAGACTGTAAGTCCAGATTCCATCCACATACTGATTCTCCCAGCCGTGATCTCCCTGAGCGATCACGTGTCCTGTTTCGTCAACCATGACCGCCTTGATTCTAGTTGATCCAAACTCAATACCAATTGCGGTTTTACCTGTTTCGATTAAACTTTTTGTTTCCATTAGTTTTCCCCTTTGTATAATATATTTTTTAACACCTCATCTGGCGCTCTCACGCCACTTCCCTTTAAGAGGAAGTTTTTGGAATGTTCTTATATAAGATATATGCACTCTTTTCGTATTTATGCTTTATAGCATAGAGTGCGTCATCTGCCATCTTGTATAGCGTTTCGACATCCTCTGCATCTCCTGGAAAAGAAGCTATTCCGATACCCGCTGATATCTGGAAGGTATGATGTCTCTCGCCCTTCTCTTCATCCACTACTGTAGCTTCGATAGGTTCATCCATTTTATCGCAAATGAGCTTCGCCAGATTATTTACTGCAGTATCATTTGAATTCCGAAATATGACAAGGAATTCATCTCCGCCCATTCTGACAGCAGTACATCTTTCTTCCTTTAGTCTTGCAAGACGTTTGCCGACTTCCTGCAGAACCACATCGCCCATATCATGGCCATAATTATCATTTATCGGTTTAAAATAATTAAGATCCAGTGAGAATAGTGCTATCGGATAATTCTCTGCTTCCTTAACCAGATCATTCAGAAGCTCAACACCATATCGGCGGTTATAGAGTCCTGTCAGTGCATCTGTATTGGAAATCTTCTCAAGATATTCATTCATTTCCCGAAGCTCTTTGGTCTTCTCGGCCACCATTTTCTCAAGTCTGGCAGTTTCATCCTTCTGATGCACTAAAAGCTCCTCTGAAAGTATATTTGCTTTAAGTGTTATACACATTATGATATATGCAAGTGTTGCAATTATTAGATAGAATATCGAAGTCATATCTAACAGATGAACCATATATAAAAACACAGTAGCTACCAGAATTACTATGGAATTGATAATCACAACATGTCTAAACCTGACAGTGGTATAAGCAATCTCAGGATTGTGAGTACTCGCTACTTCCTCATTTTCTTCCTGTAGCACGAAGTCTGAAAGCTTCGAATCTGCAAATGCAATGGCAAAAGCAGCTATGCATAACAAAAATATAACATCAACAAATGGACTTTCGGGTTCCTTGTTAATTATAAGAAACCAGGTATATCGGCATTCCATCAGATTATAAAGAAATAAAAATCCTGTCAAAAAGTAGAACGCCCGCGCATGTTTTTTTATTCCTGTATTAATGTAAGTAGCTATAAGCAGTATCATGGTAAAAAAAACAAAGTAAGAATAAAGGCTTACCAGAATATTATTTACACTTATTTCTGCCATTGATAACTTGTCTATAGTTCTCTGAGAAATGATGAAAAGGGCAACAGAAATCAGGAATGCATTTATCATCATCATGTAAAATATGTTCTTGTTGAGTCTGTCTTTTACATAGAAAATAAGACCAATAAGAAACATATAATCCGGAATAAGATAGATATTACTTGAGATAAAATCCAGCTTCGGGCTTGCAGGCAGAACATGTCCAGCCAAAAACCAGACAATATCAGCAATACACCATGCAGCCGTACCAAAAAAACACCATACTCCAGCAGTCCAGAATTTTCCCATAGTATTTCTGGCTCTAAGCAACAGTATGGCGCACGAAAAAGAAAGTGCAATAGAGACCCCATCATATGCACTATTATTGCTTAATGTTAATGCAGTAAACGCTATAAACAATATACAAATGAGTATCTTGAATACAGTATTTACCTTAACAGCCTTTTTTCTTTCTTCGTCGATGTAATGACTCATTCCAAACCCCTCAAGTCATATATCAGTCTTTTGTTTCTTTCATCTCGTAGTCAACGTCTTCGTCTATCATTTTAATCATGATATCAGCAAATCTCGGATCGAACTGAGTTCCGCTGCATCTCTTGAATTCTTCTCTTACCTTTTCCTGTGGCATAACATCACGATAGCTTCTGTAGCTGGTCATAGCGTCATATGCATCTGCTACTGCTATGATTCGAGCCACCTCAGGTATCTCTTCCCCCTTAAGCCCATCTGGATATCCCGTTCCATCATATCTCTCATGATGTGACCTTGCTCCAACCGAGAGAGCCGGCATTTCCTGAATATTGGACAAAATATCAGATCCTACAACAGGATGCTTCTTGATAATCTCAAACTCTTCGGCTGTTAGTCTGTCCGGCTTGTTGATAACTTCATCAGGTACACCAATCTTACCAACGTCATGAAGTAGTCCCACCATGTAAATGTCAGCCTGAGCCTTACTGTTATATCCATATCTTCTGGCAATCTGCCTAGCGTATTCAGCAACCCTGCCAGAATGTCCTTTTGTATAGGAATCCTTCGCATCAATTGCATAGGCAAGTGACTGAACGATATGGTTAAATAGCTGTTCATTTTCCTTAATCTTCCTGTCAACCTCATAGGAAAGATTCCTCTGAAGTCTTACCATATCAATTATATGTCTGACACGCATCACAAGAACCTCAGGAACAAAAGGCTTTCTGATAAAGTCAATCGCCCCAAGTGAAAGTCCCTTCTTCTCTGCCTCTGCGTCATCATTCGCCGTAAGGAAAATAACTGGAATGTCTGCAATTTCATCCTCAAGAGCTTTAAGGCGCACCATAGTCTCAAAACCATCCATATCTGGCATGATAACATCCAGAAGAACCAGATTCGGTCTGTTCTCTTTCAGAAAATCAAGCAGGGCTCTTCCCGACCTGAGCGCAGTAACTCTCATATTATTTCTGCTAAGCACATGGCCTGCAGTCTTAAGATTAGTAATATCGTCGTCAACAACAGCTATCCATGGCTGGTCATCAGTTGCCCTATTGATTGCCTCTGACTCCATGAACTCTGTCTCATATGTGATAGTAAGAACCTCGCCATTCTCAAGGCACCAGGTTCTGATCAGATTTCCAATAACCTGAGGTATTGCCTCCTCTTTAATATCCGTGAGGAAAATGAACACCTGATTCTTTCTGTACTGCATAACAAGATCGCTCTTTCTGAGACTGCTCTTGGCATGGGCACAGAATCTGTCACATATCTCGCTGAATTCATCTGCTTCCTGTTCGCCGTTTGGTGACAGGGTAAACAGAAGCTTGCATGCATTTTTGTGATAACGCAGTATATAGCGCATTACAAATCTATATACACTGATAAAGGATTCCTTATCAAGCTGAAGTGCGGTATTAGAAATATTTCTTTCCGCAAGTATCATACTTATGGTCTTCAAATCCAGATCATTTGTATCTTTTTCATCACTTGAATCATATGTGTAAATGGAATATCCATGTTTTCCATTTGACTTTACATCATAGAGAGCCTTATCAGCACATTTGAAAATATCTTCATAATTAGTTCCATTTCCAGGAACATAGATAGCTCCTATAGAAACACCGAGAGGGATATTCATATCCTGACCCATCAGTCTTTTAGCCTTTTCAACAAGTCCCATATTCAGATTGACAGTAATTCTCTTAATGTCATTTTCAGAGCATATATCTGATGAAAATGCAACAAACTCATCGCCTCCGATACGTCCGAGAAGACTGTCCGGCGAAAGCGTTGCCTTAATGGTTTTTGCAAAAGAAAGCAGGATTTTATCACCCATATCATGACCATAAATGTCATTTACGAGCTTGAAACTGTCCAGATCAATCATCAGAAAATAACCGGGAGTCTTCCGGCATGTCTCTGTCAGTCTTTCATTAACAGCTGCTTTATTCAGAAGTCCTGTCAGCTTGTCCCTTGTAGCTTCCTCCTGAAAATGCAGAAGCTTCTCCTGTTTTCCAAGAATATTATCAATTCTTCTAACAAGCACATCTGGATCAAAAGGTTTACGGATATAATCCGATACGCCCTGTTCAAATCCACGACTTTCTGTAGTTTTATCTTCATCTGCAGTCAGGAAAACTACCGGAATCTCTTCAATCTGAAGCTCCTTCTCAAGTTCTCTCAGCTTCTGCAACGTCTCAAATCCATCCATCTCCGGCATATTGATATCGAGAAGAATGATATTTGGCACATTAACAGCCACATAATCAAGAAGAGCCTTTCCTGACTTTAAAGCCGTAACTCTTTTATTATGTTTGCTTAAGATTCGCCCAGCCATTTTTAATATAGTGGAATCATCATCGACCACAACAACCCAGTCTGCCATAGATTCGTCTCCTTTTATATCACTTTCTCTTGATCAAGTACCTTTTGACACTTATGTCATACTTAGTTATCATACCACATTTAAACCACTTTTGAATAGTAGGAAATAGAAAAGATGACAGTCAATGTTATACACCAACTGTCATCTTCCTTGGGAGAAAATCTATCACTACTTTAAATAAAGCAGTTCTTGTTATAAGAATATAATTCCGTAGCTGTTTTTACTGTTATTTACCCTTTGATTTTACTGCAATCAGCCACTCTCTTTCTGTCAATTTACAGTCATTTATATCACTTTACTGCAACCTTAACCTTCTTCTGTACACCATTCACCACCATAGATCTCGTAACCGTCTGCTCCCTTAACCTTGCCCCACTTAAGCACTGCAGAGGATTTCTTTACAGTGAACTTAGCTCCGGCATTAATTGAAACATTGTTCTTATTTTTCTGTTTTTCGTCATCAGGTTTTGACTGTTCCTTCTTTTTAATCTCAAAATCAGCATTGACAATATGAAAATTATCGAAAGAAGAATACTTTTCTCTCATTTTATCAGTAAGATGTTCTCCGAGCTCTATAGCAAGATAATCACAACCACTTTGAATTGCAAAGTCTGACGCTTGGCCTGTACCGGGACCAATCTCAAGACAGCTTTTGTCTGGTCCAAGATTGCTAACTTCTACAATATAAGAAAACAGAGCCGGATCATATCGTACTCGCCATTTATCAAATCGCTCCCTAAAATTATCCAAAAACCTACATTTTTCCCACAGTTTGAGGACCGCATACTACTATAAGATTAACCATCCTTATTTTCCCCTATCCTTCAAAGAAATCATCAAGTGTTATTGTATCAGAAATATAGGAAGTATAAGCCGTTCCAGATAACCCTTTTGCTGAAATCATTACTATTTTCAGTGCCTGCAACGTACCTGTTTTATTCTTGAAGATATCTCTTTTCCTTATTAGTTGCTGTTCATAAGATGCATCTACTTCAAAAGGATTGTTTGTATATTTAATCTCACATAGGTTAGTTATCTTGTCAGCTCTTTCAATCACCATATCAATTTGAGCACGTTCATTCCTAGGATCCTCAGAATTATACCAAGGATAGCACTCTGTTTTAACACCACTGATTCCTAATGCAGATTTTATACTGTGAGTGTTGTTAAAACATAATATTTCGAATGCCTGACCTCTCCAGTTATCATATCTTCCTATGTCGCTTATTAGATCCTCATAGCTGTCAATCTGTTTTTCCTTTGATAAATATTGATAATGAAAAAGCAAAAAAGAATCCATGAGTTGAACATATAATGGATTGTATTCTTCATATTTTTTTTTGTACTCTATTATGTATCCACAATCTACAAGGTCCTGTATTGCTCTTCCATATGTTCCGTTAGCAGCCCCTATTTCCTTCTGCAACTTAGATTTTTTGATCCCAAATTTTGCAAATGCAAGCTTTGATAAAATTTGTCCATATACAGGTGACTCACTAAGCGTTGCTTCCAGCAATCTTTTCGTTTCATCTCGATATAATGCATCTTTATTAAACAACAGCCTATTTATATTCTGGTTAAGACTGTGAGATGTATTCATCAGATCAAAAAAGAATGGAAGGCCTCCAAATATCATCTGACACTGCGTTATCTGTTCTCTTGACCAGTCAAATCCCCTGTCCTTAAAGAACGCTTCTGTCTCTGCAAGAGTAAATGGTTCTATACATATCTTTCTTGTAACCCTCTGAAACATATTCCCTGTATTTTTTATTACGTTTTTTATAATCCAAGAAGTTGCCGAACCACATATTATAAAAACAATATCTCCATCAATAGTTCCTCTGCGATTCCAAAAATCTTCAAATGCAACCAAAAAATCCGACCTTTTTGTAGCAAACCATGGAAACTCATCAAGGAATACTATCTTTTTACCATTCGGAGACCGACGTACTGAATCCAAGGATAATACTTTATCCAACCTTGAAAAAGCCTCAAACCAGTCTTTAGGAGCACTCTTTATATCATCCCCATACTCAATCAACCTTTGTCCAAATGCTTTAAGTTGTTGCTTTACTGTACCTTTTTCCAATCCCACTGCCCTGAACGCAAACTCTCTAAAGGTCTGTTCTACCAAAAATGTCTTTCCGACTCTGCGTCTGCCGTATACGCAAATGAGTTCTGATTTCTTTGATTTTTCACTATATTCCAGCTCTTTTTTTTCTTCTCTTCGACTTATAATCTTCATTACGTTCCTCACAATCATAAGATTTAAGCTGATTATAACATTTCCCCCAAATATACTCAATATCCAGTGTTATATTTGGGGATTTTTGTATTATTTTTATTATTTTCCCCAAATATATGCACTTATGTATTGAAAATAAGTCTTTTGTCCATTTCTACTAACATCTATTTGAATAACTGAATCACCAAAAGGTTTACTCCTGATATAATCAAATAACCTAATCCTGAATTATTCATCGGATAATTCTTAACGGTGGCTCAAGCCACATATTTACACAACTTCATTAGGATTGTTGTTTTCACTTGAAAGATGAAGTATTTCAATAGAAAAAGGGCTTCATCTTTGGAAAATTAAGGTGACCAAACCAACAAATACAAAAAAGTAAAAATAAGACGAGATGATAGCTTAAGCTCATGAGAATGGCAAGAAGAAAAGGTGGCAATCGGCATACTGCCGACTGTCACCTTCCTTTGGGAGAAAATCTATTACTACTTTATAAAAGCAGTTTATGTTATTAAAATGTGACTATTCTTATTACTTAACTTTAACCTTGAC
>JAILEL010000013.1 GCA_024687845.1 Eubacterium sp. | reverse complement strand
TATAGGCGAAGTATCGTCAGCTACCATACAAAAGTACATCGAGAGTCAAGGTTAGTGGCTACGAATTTACAAGGCTCCTCCCACCGCCCAAGGGCAGTGGGTTTCCGCCTACGATAACCGAAAGGATTTTATTTATGAAATTCTAGCCCCGTGCTATTTCAATTAGCCTTATAACCTCATCAGCTAAGAATAATGGAATGTTCAAAACATCATCATCCATTCTCAGGTTATTCATTGAAAAACGCACTCGAAGTTTTGTTTCCTTTGCGTACAGTTCTTTATATTTTTTCAGGCTTGTGGCTTTAACATTTGTCTCAGCTTTTACTTCTATTGGATATATATCATTCTCAACCTGTATCATAAAATCAACTTCATAATTTGGATTAGTCATACTCCAGTATCTTGGCATATCTTGGAGCTTAGGTATAAGCGCTTGAAGAACATAGTTTTCTGTAAGTGCTCCCTTAAATTCTGTAAATAATCTATTTCCTTCACCAAAGGCAGCAGTTGATAGTCCTGAATGTTGCCTTAACAAACCCACATCTAACATATATATTTTAAATGCAGCTAAGTCGTCGTAAGAATTCAGTGGAAGTCCAGGCTTTTCAGAACGATATATCTTATAAGCTAATCCTGAATCAATTAACCATTGTAATGAATTTTCATATTCCCTTGCTCGCGCACCACCTTTTACTACTTTATAAAGGAATTTTTTGTTCTCTTTAGCTAATTGAGATGGTAATGAATTCCAGATCAGATTGATCTTAGGAATATCATTTATAGCAGGGTGCTTAAAAAAGTCACGCTCATATGATGTCAAAATATCTTTTGTAATTGACTGTATCAGAGATGGATTATGCTCACTTGTCCAAGATTCTACAACTTCCGGCATACCACCTGTTACATAATACATTTTTAATTTTTCATATAATAAGTTATAGAATGCATCTGGTAATGGCTCAATACTTTCAATACCTTTTATATAATCTACAAGATTATTATCTCCAGAGGCCTGAAGAAACTCTGTAAAGGTCATTGGATACATGAAAATAAAATTCACTTTTCCAACTGGAAATGGCATTTTTGCAAGTTGTATTCCTAGGTATGATCCGGCACATACTATATGATAATCTGGAAGTTTCTCACAGAAGTACTTAAGTGAATTTAACGCATCTGGACATTCTTGAATCTCATCAAAAATTATTAATGTTTCATGCGGTCTGATTTGTACTCCAGAAATAATTGAAAGATTTTCGAGAATCCTTTTTCCATCTTTACTCTTTTTGAAAAAATCCTTATACTCAGGATTTTCATCAAAGTTGAATTCTGCGATGTTACTATAGTATTTCTTTCCGAATTCTCGAAGTATCCATGTTTTTCCAACTTGTCTGGCACCTTGCAGTATAAGAGGTTTTCTATATTTGTTGCCTTTCCAATTTATCAGTTCATTCATTATAGTTCGTTTCATATATCATAAACTCCTTATAAGAAATCAATTTATGAATAGTATACGAATTGAAACGATTTATGTCAACTAAAATCACGTAATAATAAATAAAAATGTGATGTCTATCACATAATTATACAAAATAATGTGTAATGTATCACATAGTTATATATTTCAACGTTCAAAAATATTTAATGCTACTTCCATTTTTATGAAATATATCCTTATCCGGTAAATTTTTCTCAACATATCCAAATATAAAACGCTAAAAATTTATAGCTTCTATTCTATTTATTATTTATACACTTTTCTCCGAAACAACAAACATTTACATTACGAATACGAAATAAAGCGGAATATAATACAAAAAAATAAGAGAGAAACCCCATTGCTTCTCTCCCACAAAATCACTTTAAATATTTTATTCTTTAGCAGGCTCTAATCCCAAAACATTACGAACCTGATTAATCGATATATTTATCTTCTTAGCTATTTCATCAATCGTAAGCCCCATATCATGGTAAGCTAATATCTTGCCTCTAACTTCACCTTTTTCCTCTCCACGAGCCTCAATAACATCTATCCATTTTTCAGACATATTATCACCATCCTTATCATCTACTACATTCCAAGTTTCAGATATTCTTTTATCGCCAGTTATTGCCGCTAATAGCTTAATAACCTCATCCACATGTTTGGGCGTTTTTTTAGGGAAAATAAACATTTTCTTCTGCCGTCTAGCTTTAAAGTATTTAGCTACTATCTTAAAATCGCTTGTAAACATCTCTATTTTCTCATCAGGCAAAAATGCGATATCAAATACATGTATATGATAGTCATTCACATACGGCCTTAATACATCAGGAACATCAACACAATCTAACAAATTGCGATTCTTTATCCATCTTCGTCCGCTAAAGTTCAGTACTATTGAAACAACAGGATATATTTTTTTGTATTTTTAACAAGCAACTGTTCTCTATAATTCGCCCCATCATATCCTATTACTCTTACTGGCATAAACTTGAAATACTTATTCTGGTTTTCAAGTCCTATAGATGAAATGATAATATCCCCTTGCTTCCATTTCTTTCCAGTATCTCGCTCTTCTTCATGAAGGATTCCTGTTTCAGCTTTATACTGGCTAACCATCTGCAGATTCTGTAACTCATCCTCTTTGATGATTCTTTCACCATTAAAAAGAAGAACATTAACAATATCTGCAAAGATATCATTATAGTCTTCGAGTAGCTTTTCTGGTAAATCTTTGTTCGTCATTCCGTTTCCTCCTATAGAATCTTTTATTATTTCGTAACAATAGATCATAAAAAATCTAAGACCCTCTAAAAAGAAACGGTTCAAAATATTTAGTTTTCAATCGTCGGCCTTTCCGGCCTCTTGTGCAAACAGGTAATATTATAGTAATATTTCAGGATGCATTTATCAAGATAAAATTAGATGATGATAAGCTGAACATTCCTATATTTTTGGCAGATTAAGCAGTCAGTCCAATCAAATTGTCGCTGAATAAATAGTTAATCCCTTTTTTCACATTACTAATATGTATATTCCGGTAAAACAGCACATCCGTTCCGAAGGAACGGCATGCTGTTCCGGTAAAACGGCATGATGCCGCATTAATTTTATTGGTTATCCTGATTTGCGCATATCACGACCATTGCACTCAAGGCGATAAGCCTTGGAA
>JAILEL010000408.1 GCA_024687845.1 Eubacterium sp. | reverse complement strand
GCTTCCTCTAATGTATATCCCTTTTCTACCAGAAAGTTCTTAAGTAATTCTCTGATTTCCCTGTCGTCTTCAACTACGAGTATATTCTTCTGCATCAGAATTCTTCTCCTCTCATAATCTTCACATAAGTGTCTGCTCATTGATGATCAGATGAAAATCAAGATTAAAAAATCCTGCAGCTTTTCGGCACAGAAGCATACGTTCCATGAAGATTTCAAAATATTCACCAATTTCTCCATATCTCGTATCGATTTCCAACTTAAGCTTTATGGCTGTATGATCCTGATTGATCCTAAGCTTTGAAGATTTAACAGAATAGTTAACCCTGTCATGAATATCATAATTCCTTTTATCCTCGTCCTGAACCCTGCTTCTTCTTACATCTGACTTATCCGCCAGAATAAGTGCAGCAGCTATATTGCTTACAGGTACTCCACTTCCCTCATCATGATTTCCAATTGCTCTTATTATAGGAGCAATATCTTCCGCAGGAACACCCATCTTATCAAGTAAATAAAATGTCATAAGTGCCCCTGACTGACTATGGTCCTCACGATTTATTACATTTCCAAGATCATGCATCCATGCTGCTGTTAAGGCCAGATCAATTGTGTGATCATCATGACCCAATGTATCCAATATATAAGCAACTCTATCCGCCACAACTCCAATATGTGCAAAGCTATGCTCGGTAAAGCCCATAGCATGAAGCGACTTATTCTGTTCTTCTATATATACATTGATATCATGATCATGTCTTACTTTATTAAATAACGGAAATCTTTTTGCATCATCTTGAATATTACTCATATGCAGTACCTTCGCCTCCTATAATTCTCTTGCTGGTAAAATATGTCACCAGGAAATAGCCTCCATAGATAGCTACAATTATAAGTGATGTTACAAATATTGCAAAGCCCATTCCGTCTGATACAAATATCGCGAGTATCCTGCTGGAGGCTATTAATCCGAATATTGAATGGATAACCGCCAGCAGCATTGGGAAGAAGAAAAACATACCTATCTGCTTGAACAGTGCTTTATTGATCATCTTCTCATCTGTACCTATTCTTCGAAGAACTGCAAAGCGTTCTATATTATCAGCCGATTCCGAAAGCTCCTTAAGTGATAATACTGCAGCACTGGCAATAAGGAATATAATTCCCACATATAAGCTGACAAATGTAGCCATAGCACCAAGTCCTATAGAACCGGCTTTCTGTACATCCTTTGTTGTATAGAAGAAATACCAGTCATCCTGCGAGATATCCTTCCTTTGAAAATTAGTCTCAACAAATTTATCAACGTACTTCTCCATCTCTTTTCTGGCCTCAGGAGTATCTGCCACATAATCTGCAACTATATAGTTTTCAAGTACCTTAGCACCTTCAACTGCGCTATCCGGAACAATTATCACTCCTTCATTAATCCGGTTTATTGTAAGCTGAACTTCTCCCAGCTTACACTCTGAGTAAGCAGGTCTTAGTTCTTTTCCTCTATAATTGATTGTTCTTCCGGATGCTAATGCATTATTTCTTGCTTTTACTACTGAATCCAGTGAGCATACCACTCCATACTCATCATCTTCAAGTTCAATAGTTTCATTCCCGAATGACTTAGCAAACTTATTATATTCAGAAAGGGCCATAACAGTTTCGTCCGAATCCTCAGTAACAAAGTTATACATATTAAGGGTAGACTCTATATATTCACCCATAGTGTCCCCCATGGTTAGCCCTTCCGGATCATAACAATTATAACTCACTACATCCTTCAGCCTATCAGTTTCAAAACCATTTTCTGTGAGAGCTGTCTCTATATCCTTTCCGGAAACAGACACTTCAGAAACCATCTGAATATCCTTCGGAAGCAGCTTTTTTATGTTCTGATTCATAGAACGTGTCAAACTTATAGCACTGCCAAGAAGAACAATAGTCAGAAACAGCATCAGACATATTACAGTCATTGACATTACCATGGTATTAGCCTTACTGCTGAACTGCCTAAGTGTAAAACTATTCAATTTCTTAAAATATACACCCTTCATCTTTGTAGCAACGGTAAGAATACTTCCGGAAACTGACCAGAAGATAAAAAATGTAGAAACCGCTCCCATAACAATAACCTTTATCAGGTCCTTAGGGGTAAATATCTGATCAACATTAAAACCTGAGGTCACAAGATAATATGCTCTTCCAAGAACAACTACGGAGACAGCAAAAATCACAAGACAAAGGATCGGATTACGTACTTTAAGCTGCTCACTTTTCTTCTCTCCATAAAGCAGATCGATAAGCTTGCATCTTCCAACTGAAACAGTATTGAAGATCATTACCACCACATACATGATTCCGAAAAATATGATAGTTTTTACAGCCGCCTTGGCTGAGAATACAAAGGCGAAGCTGCTCATATCCGCTTCGAACATATTTGCTACCGCAACACTCATGAACTGTGATAATACAATTCCAAGAAGAAGACCAATTGCGAGAGATATAGTACCTATAAGAAAAGTCTCCGCAAGTAGAATCGTAGACATACGACGCTTGCTCATTCCCAAAGTAAGATATACTCCGAATTCCTTTTTTCTTCTCTTAATAAGGAAATTACTGGCATAGATAATAAGTGCCCCAAGTACTACTGCTACAAACACACTGACTCCGCTGAGAAATGTATTCATTAAAACCAGAATGGCTTTAGTGGATTGTGATACATTCAGCATTGCAGTCTGTGAATCAAGTGCATTGAAAATATAGAATATAATTACTCCGATTACCAGCGTGAAGAAATAGATTGAATAATCCTTCACACTTTTTCTGATATTTTTTATCGCTAATTTAAAGAGCATCGCCAACGTCACCTCCTAACAGAGAGATAACATCTATGATTTCGTTGAAGAATTCTTTTCTGGTCTTACCTCCACGAATGATCTCATTAAACAGACTTCCGTCTTTTATAAAAATAACTCTCTTAGCATATGAAGCAGTAAATGCATCGTGTGTTACCATTAGTATGGTAGCCGGGATAGATTCATTCAGATATTTGAAGCTCTCCAGAAGCATTTTACTGGACTTAGAGTCAAGAGCACCTGTTGGTTCATCCGCTAATACCAGTTTAGGATTAGTGATGATAGCTCTGGCAGCTGCAACTCTCTGCTTCTGACCACCACTCATCTGATATGGATATTTACTTAGTACCTCTTCAATCCCCAGCGACTCAGAAATACCCTTTATCTTTTCATCAATCTTAGTAGCACCGACTCCCTGAATAGAAAGTGCCAGCGCAATATTCTCATAGGCTGTCATTGTATCCAGAAGATTGAAATCCTGAAATATAAATCCAAGCTCCTCTCGTCTGAACTTATTCAAAGCATTTCCCTTCAACTTTGTAATATCCTTTCCAGCCACGTAGATATGCCCTGATGTCACCTTATCAATAGTTGAGATACAATTAAGGAGTGTAGTCTTCCCACTTCCGCTGGCACCCATAATTGCTACGAACTCTCCCTCATCTACCTCAAAACTTATTCCATCGATAGCTTTAGTGAGAGATGACTTGCTTCCGTAGTATTTTTCGATTGTATCAATTTTTAATAATGCTTCCATTATTCCTCTTCACCTCTTTTTCATGATTTTGTAACATCATACATTTTATGAAAGAGGTCGTCGTTTTTCGTATATTACTTAATATTACAAAGTTGTAATGTTGGTTCAGAATTCAAACCTTGATCAGTCAGGTATCTTCACACCACCTCATAAAACTCATCATTTTTTATTATTATACTTACTCTGGTCCACTCACCCTGTTTCGATTCGATACTAACCGTGTGTCCCAGCTTCCTGCAAAGCTCCTTTACTATATACAGTCCCATTCCGGTAGACTTCGTCCTTCCATCTCCATTGAATCCGGTGAAGGTTTTTTCAAACACACGGTTTAAATCCTCTTCAGGAATGCCGATACCGTTATCCTCAAGAGTGATCTCTATACTGCTTTCCTGTTCCTTATCATACTCATTCTCAGATCTGACAACTATCTTTACAAAAGAATCTCCCTCAGTTTTCTTATATTTGATACTGTTTGAAATCAGCTGTCCCATAATAAATGTAAACCATTTCTGATCTGTATTGACAATTGTTTTATTTATATCCATTTCACCGGTTTCTATCAGGAGATTCATCTCATTATCCTGAAGATTTTCTCGGTAAGTCATAGCTGTCTCATGAATAAGCTCAGCTACGGAGATTTTGGAGATATGATAATCCTTCTCCATACTTCCGGACCTCACATAATACAGTACTTGATTAACCAGTGATTCTATTCTTCTGGTTTCTGCAAGAAGCTTCTTATATTCTGTATCAACCAAAGGTTTCTGTTGAAGCAGGTTATGCAGTTTTAAACTGATTGCAGATAATGGCAGCTTAACCTCATGAAGCCACATTTCAATGTATTCGGAAAAATCCTTGTTATTCTTCTGATATAGTGCCACATTTTCCGCCATAGATTTATCTATCTCATAAAGAGCATCTGCTATAAGCTGTCCCTCCAGAAAATCCGGCTTCTCCAATGTTTCAAGAACCAGATAGGCTTTATCCATCTTTAAAATATTTTCCTGAAGCCCATTATAAAAGTGTTTCTTCCTTTTATAGTCATATATGAATATGCTTATCCATGACACCAAAAAAAGCCCGGTTATAAGTGAACTTGCAACCAGGTTAACTTTAAATACCAGCAGAAGCCATATAATTATCACGCATATAACCGCTACCAGTATTATCTCTACTATTTTGTCTTTAAGATAACTTTTAATTGTCATTTTTTCTTAATATAAAATTATAATTTTATCAAAGAAGTATATAGCCCTGTCCCTTACGGGTTTCTATCGCATTTGAAACTCCTGCTTCAGCCAGTTTGCTTCTGAGTCTGCTGATATTTACGGTAAGTGCATTGTCATTTAGATACTCACTATTATTCCAGAGATCTGTCATTAGCTCATCACGACTGACAATCTGCCCCTTATGATTATAGAGAAATGACAATATCAGCATCTCATTTTTAGAAATAACAGTTTCTGTTCCATCCTTACTGATTATTATACTACGTCTGAAATCTATCCTGACTCCCTGATACTCTCCAAGCTCTGCATTTCCGCCAAGCCTTTTGAATATATTTCCGATACGAAGCAGAAGAAGCGTCGGATTATAAGGCTTTGTAATATAGTCATCCGCGCCATAACCCATAGAAATCAGTTCGTCCCGCTGTGCATCACTGCTGGTAACCATTATCACCGGCACATCTGATTTTTGTCTGACCTCCCGCAGGATGTCCTTACCATTTTTATATGGAAGATTGATGTCCAGCAAAACCATATCCGGCGCAGAACTAAGTATTTCCTCAACCGAATTCTCGAAGCTGGTGACAGATTCTGCATTATATCCGGAGGTCCCTAGCAGTATTAAAATCTCTTCTCTAATGTTTTTCTCATCCTCAAGCACAAGTATACGTTTCATCATTTTATCCTCAGTTCTCTTCTTCTTTTAACTTTTTTCATTTACACTTTTCTATTTTGTTTTGATGTCCACTCCAAAAGCACTTCATACAGTTGATCAAAAGACGAAGCAGAGTAATCTATATCATAAGTTTTTTTTGCCATTTCGATATCGCCTTCAGGCATAAACCAAACCGAGGCAATTGATGCATTTTTTGCACCAAGCATATCAGAAGTAAGGGAATCACCTATTACAATACAGGTTTCCTTTGGTTCATCAACGCCTTCAATAACCATGTCAAAAAACTCTTTTGATGGCTTAGCCACCCCCATCCATTCGCTGACGTAAACCTTTTCGAAGTATTTATCCAGTCCTGTCGATCTGATTCTGCCCTCAGCATTTATAGTCGCACCATTTGATATTATATAACATCTGGCATCCTTAATGCTATTTTTAAGCTTTGCCAGAAATGTATCCGCCCCTTCCAGGAGCACACCATTTTGCGACATAGTAAAGATGAATTCTTCGTTTACTTTTAACGGATTGATATTCTAACTATCACCTTCACAGAACTCAAGAATATCTTTAAATCTTCGGGTAAAAAGTTCGCTTCTTGAGATAATACCTTTTTCAAGTTCAAGCCAAAGAGACTTGTTGTAAGCTTTAAAATGTTCATAACATTCTTCTGTGTACTTTAAGCCATTTGATGTTATTACCATTTCCAACGCCTTACGCTCCGATGCATGAAAATCAAGCAGCGTCTGATCTAAATCAAATAAAAAATTATGATACATTTCTATCGCTTTTATTACTCCTATTATACTTATAAATCATGCCCGATTTCCTTTCGTATCTTGTAAGCACAAGGTACTAAAAAGACCGGGCATATTCAATAGCTTCATACACTTCCTTATATACAAAATACTGCATATAGCGGAACTGATTTAATCCCATCGACAAATCCAAAATTATTCTCTGATATTCTGATTACATATTCAGGACTAAACTTTGAACGATAATTATTCAAACTGGTAGATCTCTTATGTCTTCCTGACTTAATTTCTATCGGAATTATATCTTCGTCTATTTCTACAATAAGATCAATCTCCATATTTTCAGCCGGTTTGTAATAATATACATCTTCATACTTAGATTTTATCTGCCCAAGAACATAATTCTCTATAACAGCACCTTTATAAATGTTGCTGACATCAGCTAAAAGATCTTTATAGTTTAAATGGCAAATACTACACAGCAGTCCCACGTCAGAAAGGTAAATCTTAAAACTATCAGAATTCTCATACGCTTTTAATGGAGCCATAGGTGAATCT
>JAILEL010000480.1 GCA_024687845.1 Eubacterium sp. | reverse complement strand
AAATTATTATCAACCGGAAATGAAAGAATAAGCATTCCATTATCTGCCAGAATCCTATGCAATTCAATCAGTGCCTTTTCATAAGAAGAAACATGCTCCAGCACATGGTTACAGATTAACAGATCTACGGATTTATTCTGAAGACCTGTATCCATCAGGTCTATCTGCAGATCAGCCTCTTTATAAAGGTCTGCAGATAGGAAGCTAAACTTATTTCTGTCCAGCCATATCCTTATAGCTTTTTCCTGAGCAAAATGAAGTATTTCCTTGCCACGTATTTCTTCTATATGCTCCTCCATCCACGAAACAAGTATCCTGTGTCTTGGAAAAGAACCACATAGAGGACAGACAACATGCTGATCTATTCCACGATATTTTTCCACATTATATATGTCTTTTTTCTGATCAAACCCTCCATCTATAACCCCCTTAAAATGCATATTGCAGCAAGGGCAATACACTACGGATGAATCATCAGAAAGTTTTCTTTCCAATAATTTAAAGTATATCCATCTAAACTTCAGCTTTAAATAGCTAAGTATATTTCTTGCTATACATTCTTTAAGAAGACCTGCCAGAAAAATAAAGCAGAGATAATATATGATGCCCACCAGCGCCATACATATAAAAAGTTTCAATACTGATATTCCAGAACTAATGCTTTCTTCTGGGGAATAGGAAATAAGAGGGAAGCCCTGCATATGAAGAAAAATGGTCTGAATGGCAATATATATTCCATAAGAAATTACCAGTGAAATAAAAAAGGCAGGAACAATCATAGGATTGGGTAATAGCCTTCTCTTTTGTTTTTTAAAGCTAACAGCATTAATCTTATTCGTACAGAAATAAAAGCAGACAGCCCATACAACAAACTCAGCTATAAAGGTAGTAATTGCTGCACCTTCTATCGAAAAAACAGGGATAAATATCAGATTCAGGAAAAAATTAATAATTGCTCCAACTAATTCAGCAATAAGTAGAAGCTTTTCATTTCCAGTTGGAATCAGAATCTGGCCACCTAAAATATTGCTAAGGCCAATAAAGGAAAGTGAAAGAACAGAGATACGAAATGCTGTTACCCCTCCAAGATATTCACTACCTCCCATAAAAAGAATAAGTTCCTTAGCATATAAAAAGCAGAACGCCATGAGTGAAATATTAAAAACCGATACAAGTGATATTGATTTGTAAACAAGCGACTGAAATCTAATATAATTGTCATTCTCCCATTCCCTTTTTGTTTTGGGAAGTGCCGCTGTCCAGATTACACCTCCAAAGAAAGCAAGAAGCATCTTAGACTTGGAAACAAGACCATAAACGCCCACATTCATTTCCGGTTTCATAAATCCCAGCATAATAATATCTATATTTCCATAAACAGTCGTAGCACACGACATCAGGAAAAAAACAAGTATTGGCTTTATATGTTGCAATAATAGTGTTGGTTTAAAAATCAGCTTTACGTCTACAAATCCTTTAAGCCTAAGGAAATTGCAGACTCCGATACCACCTGCTGAAATAACTGAAAAAAGAGCATATATATTTACATCTTCAGGTTTTTTCACAAAAATAAGCATTCCAATAACAGCCATAACTTTTATGACAAAAGAAGTTATGGCTAAATACTTAAATTCCTCTTGGCTTTTATAAAACCAGTCACATCCAATAGCCTGAAGAAGTATATTTGAACCAAGTACGATAATAATATTTCTCCCGGGCTGAAAAGCCGGAACTGTCAGGCACAAAACCACCAGGATAAGAAAGCTAATAACAGATAGTATAATCCCAAACGAATATAGTTCTGAAAATACCAGATTCAAACGTTTTCTGTCATTCGAACATCCCGCACATTCTCTAAGCGCATATATTGGAATTCCCATATTAGAAAAAAGCAGGAACCAACTTACAACCGAGCCAGCAAAGCTAACTCTTCCATAGATTTCCGGCCTTAACACCCTGCTGACATAAAGAACCATAAACGCAGAAAAAACATATGATATAATACTAAGAATAGCATTATATGATATGTTTCCGTTAATTGATTTTTTATTCTGATGCATTGTTTTTTTCAATATCACTTAAATCAATTTACCCTCTTTCTGTACTGAAGCCAAAGAATTAATCTCATATTCATATGTTTTTCCTGAAATATACCATACGCCCTAAAAATCCATGGAGTAAAACATACAAGGGCGGCTTTAATTCGAATTTTTAAAGACATTGTCATATAATCAGAAAAGTGTCTGATAACATATCTACGACAAGCAGACATATATTTTACCGCAGATGCATCATCTGTACCTATATTCTGATTACTATAGAATAACGATTTATGCATACTTCGAAAAGACGATGAAACCGCATTTTTTTTCCAAAAAAACAGTAATTCGCCTCTATAAAACTCTATTAATTTAGGACGAAGTCTAGGAAAATAACAAAGGCCATCCTTTACAAATTCTCTAAGTGCCCAAATATTATCTGAATTACCTTTATCAGTCACTTTACTCGTAATACTGCCCATACGATTATATTGATAATAGTACACTGCTTCATTCTCAATAACGATTTTATTCATATTGTTTATTATTTTGCCTAAAATCGCTAAATCTTCATATAATCGTCCCTTTGGAAATTCGACACTTTCGGCTATGCTTCTTCTATAAAGACGTGCCCATGCACTAATATCATAAGTTGATACAATTAATCTTTCCAAATATTCTTCATTAGTAAATACAGTTTTTGTTAACCCAGGTAAAAAGGATTCATGTCTGGTCCATTTTCCATGCAAATCCTGACATTCTATAACAACCTTACTTTGAACCATATCAGCATCAAATTTCACTGCTGTAGTATATAGTTTTTCAATAAAGTTTTTATCAACTCTGTCATCGGAATCTATATAGGTAATATAGTCGCCCTTACTGATTCTAAGCCCAGTATTTCTTGCTTCACTGAGGCCATTATTTTCAGTATGAATGACTCTTATCCTTTCATCCTTTTTTGCAAGAATATCACATACTTTATCGCTTCCATCCGTAGAACCATCATCTATGAGGATTATTTCTATAAAACTATATGTCTGCTTTATAATACTCTCAACACAGCGCCTAAGCCATGGTTTTACATTATATACAGGAACTATAACACTGATAAGACATCCTTTATCAGACTCTATTTGAATTAGATCATCTTTCTCTGTTAGTTTATCTTCCATTATAATCCTAATTCTTCTGCACTTATTTCTAAGGCTTTGGCAATTACCTGATCCATATCATAGTATTTGTATTCGCCAAGCCTTCCACCGAATAATATTTTCTTACCTGCTGCAGAAAGCTTCTTATTTTCTTTATCGGCAAGTTTTTTATATTCCTGATACAGAGCACCATTTTTCTCATCATTAACCGGATAGTAAGGCTCGTCACCAGGTTTCCATTCAGAACTGTATTCTCTGGAAATTACAGTCTTCGGAAGATCATTACCTTCCTCATCTTTACCAAACTCGAACCATTTATGCTCGATAATTCTAGTCCATGGAGTCTCCGAATCTGTATAATTAACAGCCGCATTCCCCTGGAAGTTTGGCTTATCTAAAAGTTCATTTTCAAATCTTACAGAACGATATTCAAGATTTCCAAGGCTATATCCAAAATATGCATCTATTGCGCCAGTATAAACAATTGTTTCAGCTAACTTGTCCAGTTCTTCTTTTTCTTCAAGGTAGTTA
>JAILEL010000478.1 GCA_024687845.1 Eubacterium sp. | reverse complement strand
TATGTTACTCCTGGGGTGCAAGTTTTTGTTCCTCAAGGAGTATGTAATGGTTTACATGCATTAGAGGATACAGAGTATCTATATTTCTTTGATAATGAATGGGCACCAGGAATGCCTGGTACTGCATTGTGCCCATTAGATCCAGAACTTGGTATTGAATGACCAATAGCTATTGATATTAACGATTTAAATCAGATTTCTGAAAAAGATTCTAAGGCTCCATCGTTTCAGGAATTGAAAAATACTTTTGGTTTACAGGCATGAATTAAAATCTAGAGTTCTTAAAAGATATGAAGAGAGTGAGGCTGCTTCGATAGAAAAGAATGGTTAGAAACAGTCACTGAAAGCGATGGAATATAAGCTTCTGGTTTATATGCTGAATAATCCCAACAGGGTTATTTCAAAAGATGAATTTTTTGAAAAGATATGGGACACTCAGTTTGTTGGAGATGTAACCCTTAATGTTCATATAAGACATCTCAGAGAGAAGATAGAAGATGATCCCGGAAAACAGGAGTTCATAAAGACAGTATGGGGAGTCGGATTTATACTTGAAAAATAAATATTTAATGTTTTTATTGTTTCATATAATTATAGATGGTATTATAAGCAATATATCAATGAGACAAAGGCGTTTCATCCTTATAGGATGAAGCGCCTTTTTTCTTTAGGTAAGAGTAATAGATATTCCCAGGTGTTATATGTAGAGGTGATAATTTATGGTTACATGTAGAGATATCGTTAATTTAAAACTTGATGGTGTTGAGTTAATTGCCGGAGAAAGCGGATTAAACAGAGTTGTTTCCTGGGTTTATCTTGTCCAGACAAAACCTTATGCGAATCATATGAATCAAGGGAATTTTGCTCTTATTGTAGTTGACTACGTTCGTTTCAATTTTGAGGAAGTAATTGAAGCAATGGAAGAGCTTGCTGGTTTAGGTATTTCTGGGCTGGGAATATCGGTAGTAGATGATAAAGAGGTTATCCCGGATGAAATAATAGAAAGGGCGAATAGACTGGAGATTCCACTTTTCTATGTAAGATGGGAAGGAGCATCATTTGTTGATATTTCTCAAAGCGTGGGTAACCTTATCACAGAAACGGATATCATTAATAAAAGAACAGGCGATTATCTATATAATCTTCTATTTGGATATGATGTAAATGATAGATATGTCGAAAAAATCTCCGGTCAATTTGGTGTGGATTTTAATAAACCATATAGAGTTGGAATAATAGTTGTAGATAGAAAATATGGAGTTAATCTAGAGCAGGATGAACATATATATGAATACTATGCAAACTGTTTAAATCAGGAAGTGTTAAAAATGAAAGGGCATCCGATGTTTATGAAATTCCTAAACAAGTTTGTCCTGTTATTTGAAGCAAAAGAGAATAAAGAAATTGAACATGAACTTGAGGAGATGCTGAGTAGAGTAGATAATAATCCACTGTTTGATGGAATAATACAGAGTATGTGTCTTTTAGGTTCAGCTTATACAGATCCGGGAAAATATGGTCAGAGTTATCAGGAAGCAAAAAGCCTTATACCTAAAAAGGATTTACTGCCTAATCTAGCTCACAAAAAAGTGCTTAGTGTAAGTACTATGGGAATTTATAAATACATGTTTTATGGTGATAATCAGCGGGAAATAATGGATTATTGCAAGAATAAACTGGATAAAATAGAAAAATATGATAATGCAAATGGAACCTCTCTTGAGGAAACTTTGCTTACATATTATATGAATGGATTTAATACTGTAAGAACTGCTGAGGCTTTATTTATCCATAGAAATTCTCTTCTACGACGATTGGAAAAAATTGAAGCGTTGTTGGAAATCAACCTTTCAGATTATATGGAATATCTTGATTTGATTAATTGTATTCTGGTTAAAAGATTTATGTTTTTATAAATGAATGTGCATATTGCCCTACAAGAGTGTGCACATTGTACGTTGCTAATATAAGGGCATTTGCATATAATAAAGAAAGCAAAGGCGCTGGAGATGAAATCATATCCAGTGCCTTTTATCTTTTTTGAATAGTTGTTTCGTTGGATGTATGAGAAGGGAGAATGAGTATTATGGAAAAGATAGATCAACAGCTTATACAACATACTGACAGGATAAACTCTTTGTTGGCCCGATACGGAGTCAAATTTGGAATCTATAAGAATAATACATTTAAGGAACAATTATTTCCTTTTGATTCAATACCAAGGATTATAGAACACACTGAATTTAAAATGTTAGAAAGGGGGCTAAAGCAAAGAGTTTTAGCCCTCAATTTATTTCTAAAGGATATATATTCTGAGAAAAGAATTGTTAAAGATGGTGTTGTTCCGGAAGATTTTATATTTGCATCATCAGGTTATATGGCGTAGTGTGAGGGTGTTATGCCTATAAAAGGTATATATTCACATATTTCGGGTATAGATCTGGTAAAGGGAAAAGATAATGAATGGTATATATTAGAGGACAATCTAAGAGTTGAAAAATATTACTAGGAGAGGAATTTATGGTTGAAATAGTTACATCAGTGGGACTTCCCATAGATGAGAAATTAATGATAAAGAAAAATCGAATAACTTCCAGTGATTATGCAGAGGGGCTGGATTTAAATCGAATTAGTATTGTAACCGGAATTCATGGTGATGAGCTTGAAGGACAATACGTATGTTATGAATTACAAAGAAGAATTAACATGAATAAGGAAAGTCTGAACGGAATAGTTGATATATATCCGGCGATGAATCCGCTTGGAATAGATTCTATAACAAGAGGTATTCCGGCGTTTGACTTAGATATGAATCGTTTGTTTCCGGGAAATAAGGATGGAAATATGACAGAGTATTTGGCAGCCGGAATTATGGAAGATGTTTCTGGATCGGATCTGGTGTTGGATATTCATGCTAGTAACATTTATCTGACTGAAATTCCTCAGATAAGAATAAATGAACTTCATGCGGATAAATTGGTTCCATTTGCAAAGAAAGCAAATGTGGATTTTATATGGGTACACGGAGCTAGTACTGTTTTGGAGGCTACATTTGCACATAGTTTAAATAGTATAGGTACACCGGTGCTTGTAGTTGAAATGGGAGTTGGTATGAGACTTACCAAAGAATATGGAGATCAGCTGGTAGATGGCATCTTTAATCTTATGAAAGAACTTGGAATATGGAAAGGAAAGGTTGCAGAAGTAAGATATCCTATGATTTCAAATAATCCGGATGATGTTTATTATCTTAATGCATCTGCCAGTGGATTATTTATTCCGGAAGTAAAACATGGAGATATGGTTGCTAAAGGGGATTTGATTGGAAGAATCGTTGATCCATTAGCCGGACGAATTCTCGATGAAGTCAGGGCTCCTCAGGGAGGAATGCTTTTTACAATTAGAGATTATCCGATAGTAGATGAAGGATCTTTAATGGGAAGAATTCTGAATGAGGAGGTATGCATTTATGAATAAAAAGATTATATATGAAATAAAAGGAATGTATAGAGACGATTTCAGAGTTACCGGCTATGAATTTGGACAGGGTGAAGAGGCTGTCTGTATTATAGGTAATTCAAGAGGAAATGAGTTGCAGCAGATATATTGTTGTTCTCAATTAATAAAGAAAATGAAACAGCTTGAGGAAGAGGGGCGAATAAACGAAGGAATAAAGATATTAGTCATTCCTTCGATTAATCCCTATTCAGTTAATATACAGAAAAGATTCTGGTCAACAGATAATACAGATATTAACAGAATGTTTCCCGGATATAGTTTAGGGGAAACAACTCAAAGAATAGCGGATGGGGTGTTTAGAGAGATAAAGAATTATAAATATGGAATACAGTTTACGTCATTCTATATGCCAGGAGATTTTGTGACACATGTAAGATATATGAAAGAGGGATATACGAAAAGGGAAGAGGCTGAGAAATTTGGATTAAAATATATAGTTGAAAGAACAGTAAGACCATACGATACAGCTACGCTAAATTATAACTGGCAGGTTTGGGATACTACTGCATTTTCTCTTTATACTAACACAACATCAAAAATCAGTAATACCGGTGCCGGACAGGCGGTACTTTCGGTTATGAATTTTATGGCAAATAATAACATGATTAAATATAGTGCTATTGGTGATAAGAGGGTTCGAACAATTGATGATAAAGAATTTATCTCTGTAAGAACTGCTAAGTCCGGTTTTTTTGAACCACTTGTAAAGGCCGGAGACAATGTTGAACTTGGAAGACCACTTGCGAATATAATAAATCCATATGAAGGCAATATTATCGAAACTCTTTATTCGCCTGTTGGTGGAACAATATTTTTTATACATAATGAACCGTTAACATATGCAAGTACGGCGGTTATAAAGATACTTGGAGATGAGGATGACATTTAACCTTAATAAATGACGTCCATTTCATTTAGAAAGCAAGGTGAACTATTGTGAGAAGTTTTAGCAATAATATATGGATTGGAATTTTGAATGTAATATACAGAATTCATAGCTGTGAATCTGTAGGTGAAATGGGGGATACGATTTTTAAACAACTACAATGGCTTGTTCCGTTTGATCAGGCTATTTTTTTTCTACCACGAGAAAACGGAGATATACACGTTGTAGCTTCAGAAGGTTTTGATGATACATATATAGATTTATATGAGGAAAACTATAAAAAATATGATAATGCATCAGGAATAAAAATATCGGGTAATAGTATAGTTTATAAGGATTCTGATATAATTGAAGAAGTAGTATTTCTTAATTCTTCTTTTTATAATCAGTTTTGTAAACCGAATCATATAATGTACGGAATACATGTGGTTTTATCTTATAATAGTAAATATTGTGGTGAGATAGTTTTATTTAGAGATGACAACACAATAAATGCAACTGATTTTGGAGAAAATGCTGAGTTTATCATGAATTTGTTGAAAGAACATTTGTCTATTGCATGTAGTCGTTTTTTAGAAAAGAAATCCTCACAGATTGAGAAAGTTGATAGTGATTCTGTTTTTGCCAGCCCAGAAGAAAAATATAGGGTAATGTACAATTTAACAAAGCGAGAAAGTGAAGTGTTAATGTTGTTGCTGGAGGATTTGTCCACTATGGAAATGTGTGATGAATTGATTATATCGCTTAACACTTTGAAAAAGCATATAGCGAATTTATATAAAAAGCTGGAAGTTAGTTCGCGAGTCCAGCTGATACAAAAGATTAAGAATTAAACTAAGAAGCAGCTGCCTGATCGATCGGGCAGCTGCTTCTTAGTTGGAATGATAAAAGAATGAGAAAAGGATTATATTTTTTAATTATATTATAAATAAATTACTACTTTTGGTAAGAAGTAGTAGCCAAAGATATTAAAAAATATCATTCACTAGTGCGATTGTGCGCATGTAAAATTTGAGTATAATAAAAAACATCTTAAATAAAGCACCAAACAAAGGGGTTTGATACAGGGAGCTGTGTTGAACCCTTTTGCTGTTTTATTATGTAAGTTCAATTAAAGAAGGAGGAGTTGTTATGAAAATAGATTTGAATTGTGATTTAGGTGAGAGCTTTGGTAATTTCAAAATGGGTAATGATGTAGAAATGATGAAATATATTACATCAGCAAACATAGCATGTGGATTTCATGCTGGAGATGCAAATGTAATGTGTGAAACTGTACAGATGGCTAAAAATGCTGGAGTTGCTATAGGAGCTCATCCAGGCTTCCCTGACTTAGAGGGATTCGGTCGAAGGAATATGATATGTACAAGTAATGAGTTGAAAAACTATATAAGATATCAGGTTGGAGCATTGAGAGAGTTTTGTACATATGCCGGAGTTGAATTACAGCATGTAAAACCACATGGTAACTTATATGTTATGGCAATGGAGGATGATGAAATGGCGAAGGCTATTCTGGAAGTTATTTCTACACTGGGAAAGAACGTTATTACATTTGCCTTACATGACTCAGCCATTTCTAATATGGCTAAATTAATGGGAGTTCCGGTTGCTATAGAAGGTTACGGTGATAGAGAACATACAAATAATGGACACATTGTTCAGATAAGAAAAGGTTCGGAAGAAGACAGAACAGCAAGATTAACACAGAGAGCGATTCGTTTGATAAAAGATAAAAAGGTCGTAACCAATACAGGAGATGATATAGATCTTAGTGTTCAGACACTATGTGTTCATGGTGATACATTCGGTGCAGCTGATTTGATGAAGAGTATTCGAAAAGGTCTTGAGAGCGAAGGAATAGAAATCACTGCAATTAGTAACTTCTTATAATAAGGAAGGTGACCATTATGTTAGAAGTTAAGAACATAAGAAAAAGTTTTGCCAGTAGCGAGGTTCAGGTTCTTAAGAATATTAGTTTTAATGTTAAAACAGGAGAGTTTGTTTGCCTTTTAGGAAAAAGTGGTTGTGGAAAAAGTACTCTACTAGATCTTTTGGCTGGATATACAAAACCTGATGGTGGAGAACTGATTCTGGATGGAAAAAAGATAAAGGGACCCGGAATTGATAGGGGCCTCGTTTTTCAGGAACATGCACTATATCCATGGTATACGGTTTATCAAAATATATGTTTCGGTCCTAAAATTCAGAAGAAAAAGAACTATATGGATTTAGCTAATGAATACTTAGAAATGATCGGAATGAAGAAATACAAAGACTATTATCCTGATAGTCTTTCCGGGGGAATGAAACAGCGAGTGGGAATAGCCAGAGCACTTGCAGCTGAACCGGATGTTTTGCTTATGGATGAACCATTCAGTGCATTAGATCCATCTACAAGAGTAAAGCTTAGAGATGACTTAATCGATATCTGGAAGAAAACTTCTAAAACAATTATATTTGTAACCCATAGTGTTCCGGAAGCAGTATATTTGGCTGATAGAGTAATTGCTATGAAGGATGGCACTATTCAGTTTAACGAAGTAATCGATATTGAGAGAAAGAGAGATATGAATGACCCACGATTCATAGAGTATGTAAATAAGATAGAAAGCTTTATCTCAAATAAGAAAGGAAAGAAAGATAAAAAGGTTGTTACAAATGATTAGAAGATATTGATACAGAAGATTGTGAAAATCTGAAATAAGGAAGGGATGGAGCTATGAAAAATCATAGAAAGAAAAGATATAAAGTCATAAGTGGAATTTCATTGATTATGTTTTTTGTTATATGGCAGATATACGCAATGCTTAATGCAAAAATGGGATGGATGAATAAAGCATTTCTTCCTGCTCCTACGGAGGTCCTTGTTACATTTAAAAAATTCTTTGATGAGGGTACATTATTTGTCCATATTGGAGTAAGTCTGCTTAGAATAGTCAAAGGATTTTTAATAGGAAGTGTTATAGGAGTAATAGTAGGATACATAATGGCAAAACTGCAAGTTTTTGAAAGTATTTTACAGCCTGTTATCAATATATTAGGAGCTATTCCGCCATATGCATTCATGCCATTACTCATTATATGGTTTGGTGTTGGAGAATTTGCAAAGATTATTATGATCGTTCTAGCGACATTTATCCCGGTACTGGCATCTACTATTCAGGGAGTTAAAAGTATAAATCCACTACATATTCGATCTGCCAAAACTCTTGGATGTAATGAATTTCAATTGTTTTACCACGTGATTGTAAAGACTGCAGCCCCATTTATTATCGCAGGAATGAAGACAAGTATATCGCTTTGCTTTTCTGCCTTAGTAGTTGCAGAAATGATTGGATCAGATACAGGTTTAGGATTCATTATTGTAGATGGACGTAACTGGTTTAAGGTGGCAAATATGTTTATGGCAATGACATCAATTGCATTACTGCAGACTTTATTCCAGGGTATTTTGACCATGCTGGAACGTAAGCTATTTAAATGGAAAAGGGAAGGTTTAGCTTCCGCGATTGAATAGAGGTATTTATTTCTAAAAGAAATATATATAAAGAAAATTATAGGAGGAAAAAATTATGAAGAAAAAAATTTGTGCAGTATTTATGGCGATGGCATTGGCCTTTTCGCTGGTAGCATGTGGAACCGCCTCAGGTCAGAGTACAGAGGCAAATAATGAGAAAACAAGTTCAGCTGATTCAAATATGAAGCTTAAAGTAATTGCTACCCCAGCCCCAGCTTCTTGCTCTCAGGTGGCAGTTGCAGAAGAACTAGGTTATTTCAAAGAAGAGGGTGTTGAAGTTGAAATCCAGTATGTAACTAACTTATCTGATATGGCATCAATCATAGCAGGTGGTGGATGTGATGCAGCATTTAATAGTTATTATACAGTAATGACATGGGTTGATTCAGGTTTGGATGTTAAGGTAATTGCAGCAAACAATGATATGGGTGGTACACAGGCTGCTGCTATTCGTACTGATATAGATATTAAGAGTCCAAAGGATTTAGAAAAATGTAAATTAGGACTTGTTCCGGGTGCAGAAGTAAATGTAGCTATTATGAGAATGTGTGATGAGTATGGTGTTGATTTTGACGCAATAAACAAGGTTGAAGTTCAGCCTGCAGATCAGCTTTCGGCATTTGAGTCAGGAGATATTGATATTATTGCATGTTGGGAACCATGGTTAACAAAGGCTGAATCTATGGGAGGACGTTTCCTTCTTTCGGGTAATAAGGCAGATATTGAAGGAGTTCCATCAGATGTAGATTGGTTAACACTATATGAAACTACTGTTGTTCCAACTTCAGCTGTAACAGAAAAGGCTGATGCGCTTGCTGCTATGTTAAGAGCTGTTAAGAAGGCAGAAGATTATATCAATTCAAACCGTGACGAGGCAGTAAAGATAGTTGCTAAGGTTTGTGAAAGTGATGAAGGTGAAATTGGTGGAATAATGCAGAAAAATGATTATCGCTGGGGTGTTGATGCTCAGTATAAAGAGACGATGTCTTCACTTGAAGATTTTATGTATGAGCATAAGATCATTCAGAATGAGATTGATTTTGATTCTGTACATGATTTTTCAATTCTGAAGAAGGCTGTACCTGATGCATACACATTAGACTAATCATCATAAATGTGTTTTGTTCTGAAAAATCGAGGAGAAATATTATGACGAATAATTATGTTATTACTTTTACAAGACAGTTCGGAAGCTTAGGAAGGCAGATTGCACAGAAGGTTTCAGAGTTATTAGATATTGAATACTATGACAGAGATATAGTTGAACACGCAGCAAAGAAAATGAAACTTCCATCTTCTACTGTTACTGAAGCTGAGGAATCAGTAAAAACTGTGTTATTCAACATGCAGTATCCATTAGGTTTAGGTACTAGCAAGATTCAGGACAAGGTTTTTGAAACACAAAAAGAATTGATAAATGAGTATGTAGAAAATGAAAACTGCATAGTGGTAGGACGATGCGCAGATTATATTCTAAGAGATCATCCGAAGAGTTTGCATATATTTCTATATGCATCCTATGAGGAAAGAGTAGTCAACTGTGTTAATGCCCTTTATCTATCAGCATCTGAAGCAAAGAAAATGATAAAAAGCGTTGATGCAGCAAGAGCGTCCTACCATAAACACTATGCAGGATATTTGCCAGGGGACAAAGAACATTATCACATACAGATTAATACAGCTTTACTGGGAATAGATGGAACAGCAGAACTGATTGCAGATATTGCAAAGAAAAAGTTTGATTTATAAGAAGGGGGTGAAAGATATGGGAAAATATGATGTTATTCTTTCATCATTACCTGCAACTGAGAGTAGAAAAGAGATATTTTTCAGACAGGCTGGAGACGGATTTTTACAGGTTGAATATGGAGCCATTCCAACAGTAGAACTTATGGATTCTTTTCGAATGCTGGCAGTTGATGCTGAAATCAGAAAGATGAAAATACCTGGTTTGATAGAAACCTTACCGGGAGTTCGAACAAATTTAATGCATTTTGATCCGCTAGTGTTGGATTATAAAGATTTAATTGAATATCTTACAGAGGCAGAAAATAAAATCAAAAGTGTGGATGACATGGTAATCGATTCAAGAATCATAACTCTTCCGATTACATTTGAAGATAGTAAAACAAAGAGTGCTATTGAATTGTATGAAAAGTCTGTCCGAAAGGATGCACCAAATGATATGGGTGGATATAACCTGGAATATACGGCTTTATGTAATGGTTGTACTGTTCAGGATATCAAGGATATGGTAAAGGGAACTTACTGGTACAATAGTGGTTGCGGTTTTTATCCGGGAAATGCATTCTGGTGGCCGATGGATCCTAGATGCAAGATATGTGTTCCTAAAGCAAATCCTCCGAGGACATGGACTCCTGAAGGTTCTGTAGGAATTGGAGGTGTCTCGCTTTGTACATATCCAAGTGATTCAGGAGGAGGTAATCAGTTATTTGGTAGAACTATTCCTGTTATTCAGATGAAAATGTTACATCCTCAGTTTAAGGAGTCACCGTTTTTATATAAGAGATATGGAGACAGAATTAAATTCAGGGAAGTTGAAGAAAAAGAGCTTAATGAGATATGTGACATGGTCAATAATGGTACAGGATATGAGTATGAGATAGAGGAAGGACAAATTGTAGTAAAGGATTATCTGGAATTTATCAATACAGAAGAGGTAAAAGCTGGTGCTGCAGATTTAGTAAGAAGGCAGCAGGAGGCCTCGAAGATTATTCCTAGAGTATAGAGAGGGTGAGTATATGATAAAAGTTCTTAATGGTGGAATCGAGATAGTAGTTGAAGATTGGCCGGGAAGAGTTGGATATATGGGACTTGGTATGTCGCCTTCTGGTGCATTGGATAATCTGGCGCTTCAGATTGGAAATATAATTGTCGGAAATGATCCGGGAGAAGCGGGAATAGAGATTACAGCTGGATATTGTTCCTTTGAATTTACTGAGGATAAAGTAATATGTTTGACAGGAACAGATATGTCGGCAACAGTAAATGGAAACACTGTACCTCTATGGGAAGCATTTAAGGTTCATGCGGGAGACCAGCTAAAGTTTGATCATTTTGCTGATCAGGGCTTTAGAGCATATATTCTAGTCGCTGGAGGTATAGATGTTCCGTTATATCTGGATAGCAAATCTACTTGTCTTTTTGGTTCATATGGTGGTTATGAAGGAAGAAAACTAAAACCCGGGGATGAGCTTAAAGGATGCGTCGTTACTGATCAGGATTCATTGATTGGAAGAAAGATTAATCCAAAATATAAACCAATATATAAAAATGTCTGGGACGTAAGATTGATTGTTGGACCGGCATCCGTTCCGGATTATGTGACGGAAGAAGGAATGGATTATCTGTTTTCTCATGAGCATAAAGTAAGACATGATTCTAATAGATCAGGTTATCGTCTAGAAGAGTTACCTTCATTTTTCTTCGCACGAGAAAATGGTGGAGAAGGTGGAGATCATCCATCTAATTGGATCGAATCAGGATACAATATGTTAGGGGCTGTAAATATAAACGGTAATTTCCCAACTTTATTAATTGGAGATGGTCCAACATTTGGAGGATTAATGTGTTCGGCAAATATCATTTATGCCGATCTATGGATAATCGGTCAGACAATTCCGGGAAGAGATAAAATACATTTTGTTCAAACTACGCAAGAGGAAGCTAAGCAAGCAAGAATTGAACAAATGCAGATGTTAAAGAAGGCTGATCTAGTAATTAGATAAATAAAAGGAGGAAAGGGTTATGGATTTTACTTTAGATGCACATATGCCGGGTTTAGTTGCAAGAGTGACTTGTGATTTAGGAGAGGAAGTAGAAGAAAATCAGGAGCTGGTAGTTCTGAATTGTATGAAAACCGAGATTAGTTGTCTGAGTCCAAAGGCAGGACGGGTGAAAGAAATCTTAGTAGCTGAATGGGATGAGATGGATGTCGGAGTTCCTATGATTGTATTAGAAGATTTATAAAGAGGCGGTCATATGAAGGTATTACTTATTAATGGGAGTCCTCGTGCAAGGGGCTGTACATATACAGCCCTTTGTGTTGTTGAGGATAGTTTGAAAGAAGAAGGAATCAATACTGAAATATTTCATATAGGAACTCAGCCGATACATGGATGTATAGAATGTAAATCCTGCTGGGAAACTGGACGGTGTGTATTTCATGATGATGTATTAGATGAGTTATATCAGAAGGTTATAGAGGCTGATGGATTTGTTTTTGGATCGCCGGTATATTTCGCTTCGGCTAACGGTAGTATGACATCTTTGATGGATAGGTTGTTTTATACATCTAAAGATCTTTGGATGAAACCTGCTGCATGTGTTGTTTCTGCAAGACGCGGAGGAACTACGGCTGCTTTGGACGTGCTATTAAAGTATCCGGCAAATAGAAATATGCCTATCATATCATCACAGTATTGGAATATGGTACATGGCAATGAACCGGATGAAGTTATGAAGGATTTAGAGGGGATACAGACTATGAAAACATTAGGAAAAAATATGGCATGGATTATGAAATGCATTGAAGCAGGAAAGGCAGCTGGGATTGAAAAACCGGACATACCAGAGAAAATAAAAACAAACTATATTCGATAACATCAGAAATGAGGTGATGTCATGATAAAAAAGGTTTTAATAGCAAATAGAGGAGAAATTGTTAATCGAGTTATTAAGACTTGTAAAAAAATGAATATCCAGACTGTGGTAGTATACTCGGATGCTGATAAAAATGCTACTTATTTAAAAGAAGCGGATGAGGCATATTACATTGGACCATCGGCTCCGATAAAAAGCTATTTAAATAAAGAAAATATTATCGAGGTTATTAAAAAGTCTGGGGCTGATGCGGTTCATCCTGGATATGGTTTCCTTTCAGAATCGGCTGGATTTGCTAAGGATGTTGAAAAGGCAGGAGCAATCTGGATAGGTCCTAAGCCTAAATTTCTGGAGGATATAGAATCAAAGTGTTATTGTAGACAGATTGCTCAAAAGGCTGGTGTACCTATTACGCCTGGTACGACCACACCTGTTTCCAGTGTAAAAGAAATATATGATGTTGCATCAGATATAGGATTACCTGTTCTCTTGAAACTCGATAAAGGTGGAGGTGGAAAAGGAATTGAAAAGATTAATTCCTTTGAGTCTGAAGAACAGACAGAATCAATCTTGTTGAATATGAAGAAAATAGGAGAAATGGCTTTTGCTTCGGGAGATGTTTATGTAGAAAAGGCTGTTTTGAATCCACGACATATTGAGGTGCAATTTATCTCTGATAATACTGGAAATGTAGTGTGTCTTGGAGAACGTGAATGCTCTATACAGCGAAGATATCAGAAAATGATTGAAGAATCGCCATCGCCAGTTGTAACTGAAACGGATAGAAAAAAACTCTATGATTATACAAGAAAGCTTGTGAAAGCTATGAATTACACAGGTGCCGGTACTATTGAAATGCTTCGTGCCGGGAATGGGGAATACTACTTTATGGAGATTAACGCCAGGTTACAGGTAGAACATCCGGTTTCAGAATTTGTTACAGGTGTTGATATAGTTGAACAGCAGATAAAGATAGCAGATGGTTTGCCAATTTCATTTACTCAGGAGGATGTTACTATAAAGGGACATGCTATTGAGTGCAGGGTAAATGCGGAAGATCCGGTTTCATTTACCCCAATGCCGGGATCTATAACGAAGGTTGATTTTCCTGATACATCAAATGGAAATATACGTATTGAACATGCAATATGTGATGGGTATAAAATAACTCCTTATTATGATTCTATGATCTTCAAATTAATCGCATGGGGTGACAATAGGAATAGCTGTGTTGAAAATATGAAAAAAGCTCTTAATCAGTTTAAAATAGAAGGAGTAAATACAACTATAGCAACAGATCTAAGAATTCTTGATAATGAAAGATTTTTATCTGGTAAGTTTTCTACTTCATTTTTAAAGGATGAAAAGTTTATTTGAGGATATGAATAGTAAATGTATATATAGGATTTAAGCATTCTCATCTGTTTATCAGGTGAGAATGTTTAGTATACGCGAAAGAATGTGTTGATATGATAAAAGAATTAAAATATGAATATTATGAATTGGTTGATTCTACTAATGAAAGAATTAAAGATAGAGCCAGAGCAGGCGAAGAGGAAGGGTTAGTTATTAGTGCGCAGTATCAAACTGCAGGAAGAGGGCGTATAGGACGTAAATGGGAAAGTGAAAAGAATAAATGTATTGTGACATCTATGCTTCTTTATCAGAACAATATGCCTCCCAATATAGTCCCCTCAATTACCATATTATGTGGGTTAGCCGTTCGAAGAACTATAGAAAAACTATATGATTTGTCATGTCAGATTAAATGGCCTAATGATATTATAATCAATGGAAAAAAGCTATCCGGTATTTTGGTGGAATATGAAAAACCAAAAAACGGCGTAGCTTTTTTGACTTTGGGAATTGGGATTAATGTTGATCAGGAGCGGTTTCCAGGAGAATTGGAAAATAAGGCTACATCAATAAGGTTAGAATTAGATAAAAATGAAGAAAAGTATAAATATGTAGAAGAGTATAAAAATGAAGAAATAATTAAAGAAATCTGGGAGAGCTTTTTATATTATTTTAAAGAATTTATAAAGACCTATAATCTTTCATTTATCAAAGATGAGTATGAAAAACATCTTGTGAATAAGGGAAAAACAGTTAGGGTGGAATCTTATAAAAAGTGTTATGAGGCGGTTGCGTTAGGAATATCAGATTATGGTGGTCTTATTGTAAATGTAGAAGGCGTAGAAAAAGAAATAAAGAATTACGAAGTGTCGGTACGTGGGATTTATGGTTATGTATAGGATGAAATATACCCTTTTTAGGATATCTAAGCGGGAATCCTCGGTAATTCAATTACCGAGATGAAAGAGCCATTTTATCCCTGATTGAACTATAAGGTTAATGCAATAATCTGTCAAATATGTTATACTATGTGTATGAAAAATAGTCTAATACATTACAGAACTTCGGTCTGTAACATTAATTACCATGTGGTTTGGTCTGTCAAATATCGTCGAAAGATTCTTACTGCTGATGTTGAAGCGTTACTATTCACAGTTAACTCAAAAAGCATTCTTAAGTCCACATC
>JAILEL010000412.1 GCA_024687845.1 Eubacterium sp. | reverse complement strand
CATTAGAGCAGAGACGTGCCTCGGCTGAATATGTTGAAAGCTTCTTTCATAATACATTTGGAAATAAAGTGTCTGACAAGGAGCTGCTACGGCAATGATAATAAGCATGATTGATACAAACGTTGCTCTTGATTATATTTTACAAAGGAGCAATTTTGATGATGCAAAGGCTGTTATAGACCTGGCTATAAACGATGAAGAGATAGAATGCGTTACTGCAACAACTATTACAGATATCCATTATGAAATCGCTAAATATAGAGAGACCGCAGATTCGCCCAAAAAATACACAAGCTATGATGCTCAGAATCTATTAGCGGGCTTTCTTAATTTTGTTGAAATACTTGGTGTAAATGATGTCATTATAAATAAGGCATTACAGTTACGGTGGAAGGATTTTGAAGATGCTGTTCAGTACGTAACAGCCCTGGAAAATGGTGTTGACTGCATTATAACGAATAATGTTAAAGACTATGCCGATTCTACAATCGAAGTACTAACTCCAAAGGAGTTTTGTCAGAAATATGGTCCGAAGGGAAGTCATTAATTCTGATTTTAAATGAGGTTCCAGGTGAGGTTCCCGGGAGTTGTCGACACTGTAATCTCCCTTCCTTACTGGATTTCCCGGGTGTGGGTATCGGTCCGAGTCCCGTCATCAGCTGTTTATCGAATTGTGAAAGCCTTTAACCCCAAGGGGTTGAGGGCTTTCCTGTTTTTGAGAAATGTATTTTTTCTCAACCTTTTCTCAAATCCCGTGACCTATTGTACTTTAATGCCATATGTCTTTGCTTTGAACTCAACCAGGTTACTTACAAGAGCATTCTTCTTATCTTGATCTTTCCTATCCCTGTGATAATGTCCTTCAGTCATTGATATATCTGTATGACCCATAAGAGACGTTATCAGATTGTTATCAAGGTTGTTATCAAGAAGAATTGAAGCATAGGTTTTACGAAGCTTATGTGGTGACTTATGTTTTATGCCAAGCTTTCTGTTTATTTTCTCCAACCTACGACGTATCACATTCTGAACCTTATTCCAAAAGCTTTCTTCAACAGATATGAGCATCCTTTGAATATCTGTATCAGAATCTACCTCAAATATACGGAAAGTATTACCACCAATAAGTACGGCAACATATGCTTTTGATAATCCTGTAACACAAAGATAGTGCTGACACTGGGAAACATAATATGCCGGTGTTCCATCAGCCCACTCATCACGTTTATATTCGCTGGCTGTTTTTATTTCTAATATTGCTGAATTACCATTATCATCTGAGGTAATACCATCAACATCAGCTAACATAAAATGATACTTTGGATGCTGTAATATAGCCTTTACTTCTTTGACTGGCTTTCCCGTAACTACAGAGAAGTGGTTTCTAATAACAGGTTCTAAGATGGTTCCCCACTCCATAGCCTCATTAGTCTCTGTAGATCTATGCTTCTGATTGGTTTTATCAAGCCATAACTCTATACAGGAAACCCATTTATTAATCCCCAGGATTGATGAAACATCGGATCCACCAATACCTTGTCTGCGGTACTTCAACCAGTCTTCATAAGATAAATTATCAGTTGCTACTAAAATATTTGCATTCATCATGATTCCTCACTTTCTTGTAAAATAGAAAAGGTAGAATCCGAAGACTCTGCCAGTAGATTAATTATTATAAATGATATTTTCTGAACGGTATCTGCTATGATCTTTAGCTCATCCTTGTCCTTTAACCAACTCTGAATATAAGAAAAACTATATGCACTGGTATCAAGTCCAAGTCGTAAGCTTACAACATAGGAAACACTTTCTGCGGTTATTTCTCGTCTGTTCCTTGGGATATCATCATTAGGATTTAACTCAAAGTCATAGTGGTGTGCTACCTCATGAAGAAGAGTTTTGATCCGCTGCAGATACTCAAGATCTGTCCTTACGGATATTATTCCAGACTCAAGATTATAACTGCCTTTACTTGATGTACCGGTTACTTCTTTAATGGTAAACTTTTTGGATAGCACAGAATAAAGTCTTTCATATAATTCTTTCTCTGTTTCTGTATTTCCAGCAAGTCCTTTAACCAGAACAGGTACCATTTCATCTGATCCATCAGTATCTGCTATATCATAAACATAAGCTACTCTGAAACCAACCAGTTCATTTTTTGTTTCTTTTTCACCCGCCTGATCATGATATTCAGATTTATTATCTGGTTCCTTAAAGACTTCAACCTTTCTAATGCAAGGGGCCAAGATACTTAGCCCCTTGCTTCCTCTCTTCACATATCGCCCCAGCTTAGTCCAGGTCTTATAACCTGCAACAAATGTAGCCTCTGGGTTCTGTGAAAAGATAAGGATTGTATTACCAAAGGAATACTGATAAAATAATGATTGAAATCGTAGGAACGATATCCAGTCCTCATTTGTATTGATGGTTGCCAGACCATGATCAATACTTTCGAGGGCTGCTTTTATTTTATCTTTGTTACTCATTTCGCAACCTCCCTGGTAATATGGTTATCAGTTACATACTGGATAAGCTGTACTGCTTTATCAAATAACTCAGCAATACTTATAGAAGCGGTAGCAAGATATAATCTTCTTGCATCATACTCAGCCTTTACAGCTACAGTATTATTGGTACGCATAGGTCTTC
>JAILEL010000403.1 GCA_024687845.1 Eubacterium sp. | reverse complement strand
AAAGAAGAGTTATGGAAGTACAAGTGAAATCAAAGTCAGCGGTGATTTTAGAATAGGTGATATCGCGCACAATAAGGCAGATATTTCCAAGGCAAGAAGTATTTTGGATTTTAAAGTAAAGATCCCTTTGGAAAAAGGCCTTTCTGATTTTTGTAAGTGGGTTCAAAGTGAGCAGATAGACAATAGCAGATACGATAGTTCTCTTAAAGAAATGGAATCGGCCGGACTTTTGCTACATTCATAGAAATATGTATTTGTATATTTTTTTTATTTAAAAACTAATCAGTGCAGAAGAGGCATGCTGAATGACTATAAGGATTATAGAATTATGGGACAGATAAATGTTGAAAAGAATGTAAAAGGAATCGAAGGCCTGTGTGTGATAACACCAAAGGTACATGGCGACAATAGAGGCTTCTTTTATGAAAGCTATAATCAAAAAGACATGGAAGAGATAGGTATAAATATAGTATTTGTTCAAGATAATCAGTCGATGTCAACAAAAGGTGTGTTGCGCGGTCTTCATTTTCAAAAGCATTTTCCGCAAACAAAACTGGTTCGGGTAATAAGAGGATCTGTCTTCGATGTGGCAGTTGATTTGAGAAGCGACAGTGTGACCTATGGTAAATGGTATGGGTTGGAATTGACTGAAAAAAATAAGAAGCAGTTTCTGATTCCAAAGGGTTTTGCTCATGGCTTTTTAGTATTATCTGAAGTTGCTGAGTTTTGTTATAAGTGTGATGATTTTTATCATCCAAATGATGAAGGTGGAATTGCATGGAATGACCCAAGCATCGGCATTACATGGCCTGATCTTACTGGTGTTTATGATGGGACTGCAAGTGCACAGGGATACTTTATTGATGGAGCACCACTAATAATAAGTGATAAAGACCAAAATTTACGTAGAATCTATGAGACAACTAATGAATTTGATTTTTGATGGGAGGAAAAATGCGTATTCTTTTGACTGGAGCAAATGGCTATCTGGGTCAGGGTATAGTTGAACATATTCTTAACTGCGGATATGACGTTATTGCCTCTGATTATAGAGTCGATCACGTTGATAGGAGGGCAGACAGGAGAGAATGTGATATTTTTTCTCTGAAGAATCCATATGAATACTTTGGTCAGCCGGATGTGTTGCTACACCTTGCATGGCGTGATGGGTTTGTTCATTACTCAGATGCTCACATTGATGATTTACCGAAGCATTATGAGTTCCTCAAAACGTTTGCCGAATCAGGTGTGAAAAGGATTGCAGTAATGGGATCCATGCATGAAATTGGTTTTTTTGAGGGATGTATTAAGGAGAACACTCCTTGTAATCCGACCACACCATATGGAATCAGTAAAAATGCATTAAGAGAACTGACAACGATGCTATGCAAGCAAAACAATGTGGAATTTCAATGGTTAAGAGGTTATTACATTGTTGGTAATAGTAAATATGGTTCTTCTGTTTTCTCCAAAATTACAGCAGCTGAAGCTGAAGGGAAAGAGGAGTTTCCATTTACGATGGGACTGAACCAGTTTGATTTTATTGACTATGAGGATTTTTGTGAACAGGTGACAAAAGCTGTGGTACAGGATGAAATCCTTGGTGTGATTAGCATCTGTTCGGGACGACCGGAGCGACTTGCTGACAGAGTAGAAAGATTTATAAAGGATAATAATTATAGAATCAAGCTGAAGTATGGTGCATTTCCAGATAGGCCATACGATTCTAAAGCAGTTTGGGGTGACAGCAGCAAGATTGAGGAAATCATGGGAAGATATGGCTGTTGATTTAGACCATGTGGATAATTCAGCCCAGGTCTTGTCTTCATCAGCTGCCATATCTATGTGGTTTAATTCTATAACCGAGAGAGTGAGCTTGTCATTGTACACATTGCCGGTTTTGAGGTTGCACATATGCGCCGGGAAAACACAAGATGCTTTTGAGTAAAGATAACAGATCCGGAAAAATAGATATTATCAAAGCGATAGCTATGATCATGGTCGTTCTTGGCCATTGTGGGCCGAGTGCGGTCTATTATTCGCTTTATTACGTTCATCTGCCTCTTTTTCTGCTGTGCACCGGATATCTTCTTTATGACGGGA
>JAILEL010000383.1 GCA_024687845.1 Eubacterium sp. | reverse complement strand
CAGATAAATGATCATGTTCATCAGAAACAGCTGAATGATATATATCAGACAGATATTATGCAGCTTCAGATGAGACCACATTTCATATACAATACGATGTCCAGTATCTATTATCTCTGCACACTGGATCCTCAGAAAGCGCAGATGGTAGTAAGGGATTTTTCTATATATCTCAAGAAGAACTTCAGCGCCATATCGAAGAGGGAACTGATTCCATTTGAGGATGCGTTAGAACATACAAGAGCTTACCTTGCCATCGAGAAGGTACGTTATGAGAAACTGCTTTTCGTGGAATACGATATTCAGAATACGGACTTCCAGCTTCCACCGCTTATAATACAGCCCTTAGTGGAAAATGCCGTAAAGCACGGTGTAGATCCCGACTTTCCAGCCCTTTATATCTGGATTCGTACCTTTAAAGAAGATGACAAGAACGTAATAGTTGTTGAAAATACAGGCCCAGACTTTACACCTGTATCAGGTAGTGATAAAGATGTACACGTAGGAGTGACGAACGTTAGAAAAAGACTCGAGCTGATGTGTGGCGGAGCATTAAAAATCGCCCCCAGAGCTGAGGGCGGTACTGTTGTTAGGATTGAGATACCTTAAAATTTCATAGACTTTAATGTAATAAAGGATTTTTTATATGATAGATTCAAATAATATTATGGATAATAACACTGATGCTTCCTATGAGGAAATGAATTATGCAAAGCTGGATACTGACCGCATGAAAAGAACCGGATTTCCGGAGGTGGTGTTCTGTCAGGGGAAACCAACGGAGTATCTTGTAAATATATATAAGAAGATATATGAAAGGGAAGGCCAGGTTTTCGGTACCAGAGCCAGCTACGAACAGTATGAGAAAGTCCGCGAAGCAATTCCGGAAGTAACTTATGATGAGATATCAAAGATTCTCAAAGTTACTTCAAGCGGAGAGAATTCTTTGGAAGATACATTAGATGCTATTGATGACAAAATAACTGACGAAAACTACATCGTAGTCTGTACCGGTGGAACGGCTGATATTCCTGTGGCAGAGGAAGCGGCTCAGACTGCTGAATTCTTTGGCACAAAGGTTGTCAGAGTTTATGATGTTGGTGTAAGTGGAATTCACAGAATTCTGTCAAAGCAGGATATACTGCAGAAGGCAAACTGCGTTATCGCAGTTGCCGGAATGGAAGGTGCTCTTGCTAGTGTGGTTGGCGGGCTTGTTTCGAATCCGGTAATAGCAGTTCCTACCTCTGTTGGTTATGGCGCAAGCTTCGGAGGAATGTCAGCTCTTCTGACCATGATCAACTCCTGTGCAAACGGAATTACAGTTGTTAATATAGATAACGGATATGGTGCAGGATATGTTGCAACACAGATTAACAGACTGGCTGAAAAATGATAATTTTTCTTGGCAAAAATATTTATATAAATAGCATATATATATCATCATATTTATTCCATATTGGAAATTTCACGGAAAAATCCATATGTTATTTGTAGAATATCGCCAAATATGAACAAACTGTGAAAAAACATGTTGCATTTTTTATGCTATTGTACTATACTAACGTGGTACTTCGAAAGAGGACATAAACACTTACGAAGTATCCGTATTTATACGGGCCGCTAGCTCATTTGGTAGAGCACCTGACTCTTAATCAGGGTGTGCGGGGTTCGAGCCCCCGGCGGCCCACTCCAGGAGGGCTGAGGACTTAGTAATTAGCTAGGTTTTTGGCCTTTTTTATTGTGTTTATTGAATCAAAATAATCCGTATGTTATATTGTGTCAAAAGGTACTTTTACACCCACATCATAATGAAGGAGAGATAAAGTATGAAGAAAAAGATTTTATGTATCGTTACGGCCGCTATTATAGCTCTATCTTTTGCAGGTTGTGGAAGCAGCTCAGGAAATTCAGATTCTACCAATACATCAGACTCTGACAGCGTAACTTCAAACAGTTCAAGCAGTACTCCAAGTGCGGCTGAAGACGTAGCACTTACAACCATGCTTGATGAATCTCCAGAATGGATAACCAAGCTTCCTGAGGCAAAGGATGCAAAGCAGCTTTTTGTAGTTGCGGCTTATGAAGGAACTACTGCATGGGTTTCGCTTAACGAAAAAGATTCCTCTGGCAAGTGGCAGATGATTATGACAACGCCTGGTTATATTGGCAAAGCAGGTCTTGGAAAAACAAAAGAAGGCGATGCAAAGACACCGGTTGGTACATTTAAGTTTAATGCAGCATTTGGTATTGCAGATGATCCTGGATGCAAGATTCCTTACACAAAGGCTAATGATGACACTTACTGGTCAGGTGATGTTAATGAAGGAATGCATTATAATGAGATGGTAAGTATTAAAGATTATCCGGATCTGGATACTGAGAACAGCGAACACATACTTGACTATACCAGACAGTATCAGTATTGTCTGAATGTTAGCTATAACGATGCCGGTACACCTGGACTTGGTTCGGCTATCTTTCTTCACTGCTTAGGACCATATAAGCCATATACAGGAGGTTGTATTGCAATTCCAGAAAATCAGATGCGTTTTGTAATGCAGCATGTAGATCCAGATTGTGTAGTTGTAATTGATTCACTTGATAATCTGGGAGGAAGTTTCTAAGGATATCGTTGTTTTTGACTCACGAGAAATGTATTTCTCGTGGGTCTTTTTTGTTGTCACTTAATGCAACATACATAATACTGATTTGCACAAAATTGTATGTTAATATAAAATCACACAATAGTTAAAAGTATTATTGTATATTTTCAAAACAATTTAATTTTCATTTATAAAAAAGGAATGTCTAAAATGGAATCGACAAATGAGTTATATAATCAGTTAAAAAAAGCATATGATGAATATGATGAAAAAATAACCGTTCTTCAAAAAAGACTCGACGAGCTTGGTTGGAACAGATCTTCGATTGTTGTAAAAGAAATTAGAGGAAAACGCTATTATTATGAACAGTGGCGCGAAGGTAAAGAGATAAAATGCATCAGTCTGGGCAGGCTTTTTCCCGGAGCTGTAGCGGAAAGGGAACTGCTTATATTAGAGCGTGAAGAAGCAATAAAAGAATACAAAGAATTGGTACATTTACGAGCAGTTATTGAAAAACAAATGACCGAATTAAAAAAGGATATAATTGAAAGTCGATCAACAGTTGAAGATTTTACATTTGAAGTATTTTGGAAGAATGAATTATCAGCGAGAGTATCTGCAAGGGGCAGGAATGTTCATGTTTCGAGATATATAATTCATCCGGTAAGACAAATCTTTTATAATGAAAAAATAACGAGAAATCAATTAAATGAGATATTAAAACTTAAATGTTTCGAAGAGGGAAGACCTGATATTATGGACAAACTAAAAGCAATGGGACTTTCTGAGTACAGACCATTAGATATAGTAAGAAAAACTCATGGAGTATCGTATAATGATTATATTTGGATAAGATTTCCAGGAGAAAAATTAACTGCGGAAGATGTATTGGTGAGGGATTGATATGTTTGATGTAATACTTGATGAAAGCAATGTGGTAATTCAGGAGGGAACTTCTGAAGGAACTCAGATTAAATATTTTAGGGATGGATTTTGGTACAAACTTGATAAAGATGGTAAAGAGGGCTTATGCGAGTATTTAAGTTCAAAGCTACTGACATTTTCGTCTCTAAACTTTGACGAATACATCCAATATGAACAAGGCATAATAAATGGAAGACCGGGATGTAGAAGCAAAAACTTCTTGAAAAGTGGTGAGGAGTTAATAACACTATCCCCCTTGTAAAACTTAATGGGGGATAGTGAGTATTTACCAGATGATCAACCTATTATTTGAAGAATAATGTAATATTATCAGGATGCATTTCTCTCCGCCTGCCCTAATCTCTTCTCTACTCTGCTGACTGTAATAACGAAGGTCATAACGAGCAGCATCACATTCAGAAGAATAGGCCAGATTACCTCTATATAATCTGTTCTGCTGTCGTATACGAAGTTCAGCGAATAGGTCGGAAGATACTTCGCAAAGGAGAAATATCTGACAAGCTCCGTCACGAACATAACTGTTCCTATCATAGAGATAGCTCCAATT
>JAILEL010000349.1 GCA_024687845.1 Eubacterium sp. | reverse complement strand
AACAAAACCATCAGTCTGGACAGGCCTGATAACAGCGCAGTATATGTATATGATAAGTTTGGAAAGGTTAAGTACAGTACTCATATGATAGAGTATGGTAATATCATTCACTTACCAAAGGATGGATATATAGTATTTATTGGTGAAGATGGAGGAACAGTCTCTGTAAATTAAAGAGTTAATTTTTTATGTTTCTGTACTTCGACTTATGATATAATCTAAGTAAGAAAACTATACTGATACAAATTAAACAGAAAGCATAACACGCTAAATCCCGTAGAAAAAGAGATTAGCGTGTTTTTGTGACCTATAGCAGTAGAGATTGGGAGGAGAGAGTATCTTTGTTATGAAAACGAATGGACTTTATACACCTGGTGAAGAAATTGTAGAAACTGAAAGACTTATAATGAGAAGACTAAGGCCGGATGATTATGTAGCAATGGCTGCATGGGACATGGATGAAAGAGTATACAAATATTTGTTGAGTCCTGCATGCAAGACTCCAGAAGAACCTCTTGCCTGGCTTCCCAAGAAGGATCCTACTTCCAAAATCAATATACTAATGTTGGTAATGGATAAAGAAGATGGACACGCTGTTGGTATATATGCACTAAACCATGAAATTGAAAGAGATGTATGGACTGTATCGTATGTGAATCGATTTGATGATTGGGGGAAGGGCTATACCACAGAAGGAATGAAAGCTCTTATGGACCACGCAGTCAGTGTCTATGGTGCACGATGCTTTGAAGGTGAGTGTGCGAAGGAAAATATGAGCAGTGCTAAAGTTATGCAGAAGCTTGGAATGGTGTATGATCATAGTTCTTCATATTCCAAGAGCGATGGAAGTGCCACATTTGAATCAGATGTTTATACTTTGCGTATATAATGTGAAACAGAGCTTTTGATTTTTGGAGGATGATATGCATTACAGTGTACTTATAATTGATGACGAAAAAGAATTATCGGATTATACTGCCAGATATTTTAATATGTCTGGGGTAACTGCTCAGTATGTATTGGATGCAAAATCGGCTGAAGATTTCTTTAAGGAGAACACCTGTTCATTGGTGCTTTTGGATATCAACCTGGGTGAAGATAGTGGCTTTGATCTATGTCAGATGATAAGACGAACTATGGATATTCCTATCTTTTTTATTAGTGCAAGATCCGCAGAAGATGATATGCTTCTGGCTCTCAGTATTGGTGGAGACGATTATATCTGTAAGCCGTATTCTTTGGGAGTACTTCTTGCAAAGGTTAAAGCAGAGTTGAAGAGATATGAGGATGCACATGATATTCAGGAGAAGTCTGATATAAAAGAAACTCCTTCAGATCAGAGTTCTGACAAGGTTGTTATGGGAAATGCAATCATCAATCTTAAGAAGGCAACGGTAGAAAAGGATGGAAAAGAAACTGCCCTAAAGGCCATGGAATATAAAATATTGGTTTATCTTCTTAAGAATAAGAATCGTGTTATTCCGAAAGATGAGATATTTGAAAAGATATGGGATACTCAGTTTGTTGGAGATGTGACGCTAAATGTGCATATTAGACATCTTAGAGAAAAGATTGAAGAAGATGCAGGTTCACCTCAGTTTATAAAGACTGTATGGGGAGTCGGATTTATGCTGGAGATATAGTATGAAACTAAGATTCTTGATAATTTACATAGTGCTTTTGCTGGGAGTTGGTGCATTTGGCTGTTATAAGATAAGTAGTGGATATTTTTCAAATGAGATTCCAACCCATACTACAGAGATAAATAGATGCCTGATCAGGCTTTCTGATAATTGGGATGAGATTAGTGAGAAGCAGGATGTTCTTATTGATAAAGATGAGAATTTTGACTATGCGGTTTTGGATAATGATTCCAACCTTTTGATATATACCCGGGAGGATATGTCCAAAAGTATTTCTTCGGCTACATCCAATTATGATATTATTCGTGATATCGAGATAGTTCAAGATAATCAGGAAGAGGAAGGTGGAGCGGCTAAGAAAAAGGTGGTTGGAAAGCTGATAGTCCGTAATCCTAAGAAAGAACAGGAACAGAAGATGAATCAGAAGATAGCCACATTCCTTTCAATCATCATAGTGCTTACCGCTCTTGTATTTATTTTATATTATCTCTATCTAAGAGTCAGAGTAGTTGCTCCATTTAATAAACTTAAAGGGTTTGCTTCCAGAATCGCTTCAGGTGACCTGGATACTCCTTTGGAAATGGACAGAGGTCATGTGTTTGGTGCATTTACCGAAAGCTTTGATATAATGCGTGAAGAACTAAAGGCATCTAGAGAGCGGGAGGAAGCGGCGGTTAAGAGTCGTAAGGAACTGGTGGCGGAACTATCTCATGATATTAAAACCCCAGTGGCTTCCATAAAGGCTATGGCAGATGTTATGAGCCTTAATGCGAAGGATGACATGGAGCGGGATACCATCGCTTCCATAAACAGTAAGGCGGATCAGATTGATAATCTGATATCAAATCTGTTTCATGCTACTCTTGAAGAACTTGAACAGCTGGAAGTAAAACCTGAGGAAATGAATTCGACAGATATAGTTCAGATTGTTCATGAAGCAGATTATCTAAGTAAGGTGGAAGTCCTTGATATTAAGGAAGTGGTTCTATTAGCTGACAGACTGAGACTTAATCAAGTCATTAGTAATATCATTTCCAATTCATATAAATATGCGAATACGAAAATAAATGTTAAGAGCTGGTTCGAAAAATCCAGTCCTGATTATCTAGTCATTGAGATAAGCGATAAAGGTGGAGGTGTTCCGGATGACGAACTGGAACTGATCACGCAGAAGTTTATGAGAGGTTCTAATGCCAGTGGTAAGGATGGCTCTGGACTTGGACTTTATATATCAGGATATCTGATGGAGAAAATGGATGGAAGTCTGGAATGCCGAAATGATGGTGGTGGACTTGTTGTGGCTATTCGAATTAAAATTGTTTAAAAACATTTAAAAAACGGACAAAGATTTAAAAATTTAATAGTATTATACTGAGACCATACAGAAACAAACTGTGTGGTCTTTTTTTAGAACAAATAGTTTTGAAATTAAGATTCACAATATTAAAAGATGCGTATTTGGAGAAGAGATATGATCAAACTTGTTAAGGCGAATATTCATAAAGACAGAGCTGTTTTATCAGCATTTCTCATGATAATTATTTTATCAGTAACACTACTTCATGTTGGTCGTATGGTGTCTATGTATAAAGCGCTATATGATGAAAAATCAGAAACGAGTAACATGGGGGACTCATTTTCATTTGCACTTGGTGATGAGGAAACCATAAAAAATGAACTTGAGGATATGGACGAGGTCAAAGAATATAGAATTGTGGATTTGATAAGAACTGGTGATTTCAAGATTGTCAAGGATCAGGCGAAGGACCGGACTATTGAGGAGTTGTTCTTTATTCCTGAGAATGAAATGAATGAATATATGAATCTGAATTTTGTTGAAAGAGATACCAGCATTCAGGATTCATGGATATATATAAATGTTTATACGGCATATTATAACAGACTAAAGGTTGGAGATAAGGTTGTTATAGGTTCGGATATTTTAGGAGAAAATACATTTACTGTTGCAGGAATATATGAGGATCTCTTCTGTGGAAATAGTTATTCCTATTTCTCTTCAGTAATTGATAATGATTCTTTTGACAGGATTAAAGAAAAGTCTGATGACCTGATGAAGGAAGGAAAAGAGTTCTGCAGCTATAAGGGTATAAATGTTAAATATAAAAACCATAACCAGATAGATGATGAACTAAAGAAACAGAGTAAAAAACTTGAGGATGCAGGGATAAATAATTATGGATTCACAACAGTACTCGCGAAGACAGGTTATACAGGAATAATTACTATCCTTGCAGCATTTATGGCAGCTTTCTCAGTCATCATAATTATAATCTGTTTCATCATGATCATCTTTACCATCAACAATAATATCGATAGAGATATAAAAAATATAGGTGCTCTTAGAGCAGTTGGATTTACCAATTCACAGGTTAGAAGAGCTATGATAATGGAGTATTCTCTTGTGGCATTGGTTGGAAGTGGAATAGGAATAGGACTTGCTTACGGGCTTTATCCACTTCTTGAAGATGCAGTAATAAGAGAAATCTCAGGAATGGTTTGGGAAGAAAAGTTTTATCCTATGATATCCATTCCAATTCTTCTGGGAATACTCCTGGGAATGATAATGATTACAGTCCTATCAACTATAAAGCTGAAGAATGTTCATCCAGCAACTGCACTGAGATTTGGACTCGCCTCTCACAGTTTTAAGAAGAATCATATTCCACTTGAGAAAACTCATGGTGGTATAAATGTTCTCTTGGCATTAAAGAGTACTCTTCATAGTGCAGGGCAGAATATTATCGTTTTAGGTATCATTTTAGCAGTATCATTTTTAACTGCATTTTCATGTATCCTGTTTTATAACACGAAGATAGACATAACCAAATTCCAAAGGCTGCTTCAAGGTGATGTACCAGATGCTTTTGTCACAATCAAATATGAATCTCAGGATGAAATGTATGACATCATTGAGAAACTTCAGAATATGGAAGGGGTAAAGCAGGCTTACGGTCTTTCATCAGGTACAGCGGAGTCAGAAGGAAATGAAGCAACACTTCTCTGGATAAGTAAACCGGAATATGTGTATTGCGGAGTATATGAGGGAGAGATGCTGAAAGAGGCAAATGAAGTTGTAATTGGAGGTGTACTGGCAGATAAGCTGGGAGTTGGAGTTGGGGATGAAATAACAATTGATTATAACGGTAGATCTAACAGATTCCTTGTAACTGGTTTGCAGCAGGCAGTATATGGATTTGGTGAAAGAATTTATATATGCGATGGCGGCATGGAAATGCTGGGAGCTGTTCCAGATTATACATATATTAGAATCAGACTGGAAAATCCGTCTTCAGAGAGTGTAGATGATTTTCTTGAAAGTGTAAAAAAAGAGTTGGGCGATAATTGTACAGATACAGAAAATTATTATAGACATCAGCGTAGTAGAGATAACATGCCAGTTTACGCAGTCGGCTTTGTGATTACCATACTTATTGTACTCAACATATTTACAGTAATAGTTGTTGTAAGACTCCTTCTTAAGACAATATTTATTAGAAGGGAGAAGGAGTTTGGAATCAAAAAGGCTGTAGGCTTTACCAGTCGCCAGCTGAGATTGCAACTGGCACTATCTCTTGTTCCAGTAACCTTTACTGCAGCACTTGTAGGAAGTGTCATGGGAAATGTATTAACTAACCCTCTTTTCAATGTTATATTTAAAAGCTTTGGAGTAGAAAATTCAGATCTTATTATAAAAGGAATAACAATTCCTATAACAATAGTAATGGTAGCATTGTTAGTTTTTGTAGTCACATTTATCATGTCGGGCAGGATGAAAAAAGTGTCAGCTTATAAACTTATACAAGAATAAAGGATTGTGAAAGGGAGTAGATTATGAGCGGTAAAAAGGTAGTTATAAAAACAGATAAATTATCCAAAAGCTTTTCAGTAGGTGGAAAGCAGCAGCACATTATCAAGAATCTGGATATGGAAATATATGAAGGGGACTTCACAGTTATCATGGGTTCTTCAGGCGCAGGTAAGTCAACGCTTCTTTATTCACTTTCGGGAATGGATAAGCCGACACTTGGTTCTATTGAATACTCAAATAAGGACATTACTAAAATGAATGATGACCAGCTGGCAGTATTTAGAAGAAAGCACTGTGGGTTTATCTTCCAGCAGGTGCATCTGGTGGACAGCATGAGCATTATGGATAATGCCATATCCACTGGAATGCTGACAGGTCAGAAGCAGAAGGACTTAAAGAAAAAAGCAGATGAGCTTTTTGAGAGAGTTGGAATATCAGAAGACTTAAGGGGAAAATTTCCATCTCAGCTTTCCGGAGGTGAAGCTCAGAGAGCGGCTATGGTAAGAGCCGTGATAAATGATCCTGATGTGGTCTTTGCTGATGAACCAACAGGTGCTCTTAATTCGGCAGGAGTAAAGGCTGTACTGGATGTTTTGACAGAGATAAATAGAAGTGGCCAGTCTGTTGTAATGGTTACTCACGATATTAAATCTGCAAGAAGAGCGAACAGAATTATCTATCTTCAGGATGGTGGAATTGTAGGTGAATGTAATCCTGGAGAATATATTAGTGGTGACAAGGAGCGCCATGAAAAAATCAGAAAATTTCTTGGTGAAATGGGCTGGTAAAGCTTGCATGATTCGATGGACGAAGGACTCTACTTTATTTTATCAGAATCAGATTGCATATATGTATTGAAGATGTGCTATAATAGTCAGCATAAGTTATGGATTCTCTATGCATAAAACGATAGAATATGATTAATTGGAGATGTATATATGGAACAGTATAAGGTACTGATGATAGATGACGACGAGCTTATAGCACGTTCAACTTCTGATTACTTTAATATACTTGATGTTAAAACAGCATATGTTACAAGCTTTGATGCCGCAGTGGATTTCCTTGAGCATAATAATGTATCACTGCTTCTTCTTGATATCAATCTGGGGGACAGGTCGGGCTTTGAACTCTGCAAAAAGATAAGAGAAAAGTACGATATGCCTATTCTCTTTATCAGTGCCAGAACAAGCGATGATGATGTTCTAATAGCACTTAATATCGGTGGTGATGATTATATCAAGAAGCCGTATACGTTAAATATTCTGCTGGCAAAGGTAAAGGCTGTACTTGACAGATATGAGAAAGCGAAAGAGGCAGCCAGAGTTGCAGCTGTATCAGCAGTTTCTGTTTCGGATAATGCTTCAGAGACTGGCCTCACTAGTGCTCAAAAAGATGACGGACGCATCAATCTCAGAGAAGGAGTATATCTCGACACAGCTTTGCATAAGCTGATGGTTAATGATAAGCCGGAAGAACTGAGAGCTATGGAATATAAACTGCTGATTTATCTGCTGGAAAACTCCGGAAGAGTTATTACTCGCGATGAACTTCTGGATAATGTATGGTGTGATGAAAATACCTGTGATGGAACGATTACGGTACACATTCGTCATCTTCGTGAAAAGATTGAAAATGATCCGAAAGACCCTGACATAATAAAAACTGTATGGGGTGTCGGATATGTTGTTGAAAATCTGCCATAGATTCATGGGATAAAGCTATGAAAAATTTAGTGAAAATGTATTTAGCGGCTGCCTTGATTCTTCTGATAGGAATAGTTGTACTTGTTTTTTCTACGAACAGTTTAGTATCAGGAAAGTCAGGAAGTACCAATGAGATTATTTCAACACTCAATAATATTGCTGTGACTGCGGAGGAGAAAAGAAGCAATCTTTCGGTTCTGGATGAGAAAAACTTTGGGGTGGATTATGTAATCATCGATCTTGCAGATAATGTTCTGTATTCTAGTCCAGGGTTTGAAGAATCTAATCTAAGTAATGGCATTTCTCTTGAAAAGGCAATGAAGAAAAGATTTCTGTATAAAAGTCTGACTGAAAATGGCAGAATCTGGGGAAATGTTATCATCATAGATGACGGGCTTACTAATCTTAAGGATTTCAGAAATAAGCTTATAACAGGTGCTATTATATGTGTACTTTTAATGCTTATAGGTATGATAGCATTTACAGCCTATGTTAATAGAAATGTTATAGCACCATTTAAGAATCTGAAGGACTTTGCTGCCAGAGTTGCACAGGGACAACTGGATGAGCCGCTTCAGATGGATAGAAATAAT
>JAILEL010000346.1 GCA_024687845.1 Eubacterium sp. | reverse complement strand
TTGTGCCAGATACATACAAATCCACGATTTGCTGTTTGAATTCCGGCGTATAGGATCTTTGATTTTTTGACATGTTGAACACCTCTCTTTGTGATTATAGATTGTTCAACTTTTTGTGTCCATACTTATATACTAACACCACTCCAGCGTTGCCCTATCCTGCAGATCAGCAAAGTAAATGTATTGTAAATGTTTTTACGACTGGAATCAATACCATACAGGGATATTTGGAGAAGTTACTTCTACCCTATGTCTTTGCAATAGTAAATTCCAGTCATGAAGATGGGGCAACTGGAATTTAGTTTTCCAATTTACCAGTATATATCACTATATTACTAATTATATTGAAGCGCTTCTAAATCAGATGATCAGGAAATATCTAGGAGAGGAGATGGGTAAGTATGATTGACGAAAGTCCTTATAAGAAGTACGTTGATGTAAATGTCGAGTTTACCAAGGAAGGTAAGCTGATTCCAAGATCTATTGTCTGGGAGGATGGAACTACCTATGAGATACAGAAGATAACCGATGTAAGAAGAGCTGCCAGTCTTGTGGCCGGAGCAATGGGTGTCAGATATACCATATATATAGATGGTTACGAGAGTCATCTGTATTTTGGAGATAATCGTAGGTGGTTTGTTGAGAGTAAACAAAAATGTGAGGAAATGATTGAGAGTGCCTGAGTAGTGAAAGACTCAGCACTCCTGGAAATCCATAAGATCTGTTTTGGGTTGATGTAGGTGAATCAGTGATGCCTCTGATTCATATTCTGAGCAGACTGTTGCACGACAGACTGATGTAACAGATGCTAAGGTGCCGGATACCGAAGATCCGGTTTACGATACTCTGGCAGCATTACTTGGAGAAGGTGACATTTCCCTTTCCTTCGAAAAGTATATATTGAAAGATTTTACTATCGAAGGAGTGTTTGTTTATGAATAAGGATGGTTTTAATGAAATTATCGAACTTAGATGCAGCAAGTGAAACATGAAAATAATGGACTACATGATTCAACATGAAGACACAGCGCGTGCTCTGAATGGGGTAAGTCTTAAGTGCTCCAGATGTAAGAGAGTTATCACGCTGATGAAATATACAGAAGCAATTATCAAGCATGGAAGTGTAATTGCAAACGGTAACTTAGTTAGAAAAATATGAAAATGACTTTACTTTCACGCTAATATAAAATATAATATTAGCGTGAAAGGAAGTGATAATATGACACAGGTAGACATATTAAATAAAGAGATAGACGCTAACAATGGGATAATAACAACGAAGCATATTATTGATATTGGAATTTCAAAACCAGTATTTTATCATTTTGTAAAAGAAACTGGAATGGAAATGGTTAGTAGAGGAATATATGCTACTAAGGAAGCATGGTTAGATGATGCATATATTTTGTCTCTCAGATGCCCAGAAATAATATATTCGCATGAAGAAGCATTGTTCATGCATGGCTTAACAGATAGAGAACCATTGGAACATATTGTTACTGTTAAGACTGGATATAATCCAACTCACATTTCGGATAGTTGTAAGGTATACACAATAAAAAAAGAGCTTTATGATATGGGCAGAATAATCATGAAGGACACATATGGAAATAATATTCCAGTTTATAATGTTGAACGAACTATATGCGATATAATAAGAAGTAGAAATAATATAGAATTCCAGGATTTTCAATCAGCACTTAAGGGATATGTCCTACGAAAAGATAAAAATATGATATTGCTGATGGAATATGCTGAGAAGCTTAGGGTTAGTAAGCTTATAAGACAATATATGGAGGTCTTGATATAAATGAAATTATCAAAAGAACAACTAAAAGGCAGGCTAAAAAATGTGGCAAATAAAAATAATGCTGATGCGCGAGTTTTGCTTCGTCAGTTTATGATGGAGCGTTTTCTTGAAAGACTGTCAAAATCGAAATATCGGGATAATTTTATTATAAAAGGTGGAACACTTGTTACAGCTATGATGGGCGTGAGTCTCAGGTCTACAATGGATGTTGATACAACTATCAGAGGGTTTGAATTAAATTCTGACGAGGCTCAGAGGGTAATTAATGAAATTTTATCTATAGATTTAGATGATAATGCCTCATTTAGGATTAAATCTGTTGAAGATATTATGGATGAGATGGATTATTCAGGTATTAGACTTCATATTGATTCTTACTATGATAGAATTTATGTTCCTATAAAAATAGATATTTCAACGGGCGATGTTATAACTCCGGGTGCTATTATATATGAATATAAACAGATTCTTGATGATGGGACGATTAAGTTATGGTCATATAATCTGGAAACTGTTTTAGCTGAGAAACTACAAACTGTGCTTAGCAGAGGCGTTTTAAATACCAGAATGAGAGATTTCTATGACATACATATGTTGCTAGGTATTTATGAGAAAGACATAAATATTGATGTTTTAAGAAATGCATATAATGCTACTGCATATAAAAGACAAACAAATGTATTGCTTAATAGTTCTCAAAGAATATTGCAAGATGTAGAAGAAAGTTCCGAGGTCTTTAATCATTGGGAAAGATACAGGAAGAAGTATAAATATGCTGGGGATATTTCCTTTGAAGAAGTGATTGAAAGCTGTAAAAATCTATGTAGCAAGATAATATAGTAACAATTTTATAAGTCTCACCTGATAAGTGGCACATCAAAACGAATTAGAGTTCCGACTGATTCTGATGTGGACCATAAGGACGCAGGGAAATCATTACCACGAGATGTGGAATCTGATTTCTCTGCGTTTTTTTGTTGTCGATTGATTTATCTGTCCAGGCTTTGGGCTGATACATCAGTGGATAACCTTACCCGGGTTAGCTCTCGATTCGCAGAATCGAGGGTCTGCCGTAAGGCAGATGCTTTCTGCGTAGCAGAAACAGGACTTCCGAAGGAAGGACTGCACCGTACTTGTACGGTTGGCACAAGGAAATGACTGGCCAGTCAACATCCCTGAAATACAAAATTTCAGGAGGTACGGTTATGTACGATTTAGTAGAAATGGGAGAAAGAATTAAGGAACTGTGAAAAAAGAATCATATGACACAGGCACAGCTGGCGGAATTACTACATCTTTCAGATAAAAGTGCAGTGAGCAAGATAGAAAATGGAATAAAGGCTCCGTCTATTGATCAGGTTGTTATTATAGCTGATACATTTGGAGTGTCGATAAACTATCTTGTTCGTGGCGAGAGATTTGAGAGTAATAGTTTTATTAGTGTGCTCGAGAAAATTCCGGCTGAACAAAGAGGTGTAGCAGAGAAAATGATAATGGCTGCTCTTGAATCACTTGTAAAATAATATCTAAAAGGACAGTAAAATACCATTCACGACATCTTATATTCCATTTGCAACAGATTTTATATATGTGTTCTTAGGCTGTTGTATTATCCAGACATAAGATAAAACAAAGCAAACAAGTTGCAGAATATAAAAGAAAGTTGAGAATATAAAAAATGAAGAATACAAATAAGAAAGTAAACAAGATGGAAATAGTAAAGGGAGCGGTTATCGGATTTGCAGTAGGAGTTATCTGGGAGCTTATGATCATCACACCGCTTATGAGTGATTGGACACTTAGAAGTATCATAGTTGCACTTACAGTGGCAGGTTGTGGTTGTAGTTTTGCAGGTGGATTATTCGCGCTTGGTAAGAAGAACAAGGCTGAGAAGTCAGAAGATAAAAATACAGTAGTAGCTTAAAAACATAGAAAGAAAAATGAAAGAGAGGAATCGACAATGGCAAATACAGCTATGAATACAAATAAAAAGGAATCAAAATTATATGCCTTTTTCAAGGATGATAATCCTAAGACATTAATGATCTTAAATGGTATTACAGCAGTAATTTGGGTTTTTGTAACAGCAATGAATCTATATTCGCTGAATACATATGCTCATGTGAATAGCTTTAACACTTATTTTACTGGTGGACTTGCACTTTTCTATATCGGAATGACACTTGGATATGCAATTAAGTATAGAAAAGTAAAGAATGCAGAAAGAGGTGAGTATAATGAGCATATCGCTTAGTTCAGCAATGATTTATTTTGGATGTGTGTGCCTTATGATCAGCATTATGATATTTGTGGTTCAGCACAAGACAAATAAGAAGGTGGGCGCTAATAAAGCGCTGAATGATAGAATTATATTTTATAAGAATAAATGGCAAAAAGAACATGTTAATCTGATCCTTCTTGCTACTGGTGTAGTTGTAGGTCTTGTTTTGTTAGGAGTATTTACGGATTTAACTGCTTTTATATATCTGTCTGGCGTGGCTTTCCTAGGATTATACATATATATAATAAAATGATGATTTATGTGGAGGCTAATGCGTATAACGGAAAAGGATTGGAAGGATAAAGGACGAGGTCCAAACTGATTAAATACATATATCTGAACAATAATAAAAAACGCTATGGGATACGGGTTTGTCAAGTTAAGTGTGTAAGTTTTTTTGAATTTTTATCGGCGGTCAAATTGGCCGCCGATTTCTTTTCTTCTTGATTTACTCTCGCTCATTTTCATGGAATCGGGAACGGAGTCAAGGGGCGAGCTCCTTGCAGGTTCTTAGGGCAGCGCCCTAAGCCATTGGAGAGTATTCGGTTTTATCAGTATTTTTCGTATTTAAGAATCATTCTCTGAATCTTGTCATCCATAGATAGTTGGTTGCGTACAAGAGCCCAGTTTGAAATAGGACGACCGTTCCATTTTTTATATAACTCTGTAATTCTAAGATATATAGCTTTTAATACAGAATCTTCACTTGGGAAGGATC
>JAILEL010000331.1 GCA_024687845.1 Eubacterium sp. | reverse complement strand
GAGGGTACATTTTACGATAGAGCAAGTACTGGAGCGGCTAATCTGGATGATTTTGAAAGCAAATATCTGACAGCTGCCATGAATAATGAGGATTATATGAATGGTCTTGCCGGCGCTTACATCGAAGTAACAGATAAGGACGGAGATAAGGTTAAGGTTCTTATTACGGACAGACTTCCTGAGGGAAAGAAGGGAGACATAGACCTTACCAGGAAGGCTTTTAAGACCATAGAACCGGAAAAAACCGGAAGAATGAAGATAACATGGAAGATAATCCCACTTCCGACCACGGAGCCGGTTGCTTTCCTCTGGAAACCGACCAGCACTCAGTATTGGGCTGAAGTCCAGGTAAGAAATGGCAGATATCCGATTAAATCTGTTGAATATTATGATACAGCATCGAAGAGTTATAAGAAGATGGAACGGAAAGAATATAATTATTTCGCTGCTGCAAGTGGAATGGGTTCAGCAGGACCTTATAAGTTCAGAATAACAGATTTCTATGGCCATACTATTATAGAAGAAAATATTTCAATAAAGACGGATGGAAAACCGGTTAACGGAAAGAATAATTTTCCTTACTAATTCAACTAATTAAATTGAATGTTTTATTCTCTATCTTATGGAATCCATCCTGATGGTTTCTATCAGGCTTTGCCCTTTCATTCTATTAATTTCTATATGTGTAATTATGAGTACTACTCCAAAAGTAATTCCAATGCTGAGAATTATTACATATATAGGAAGATGGAATCTTATCGGCAAAGCCTGTCTTACAGATAGATTTATTAGCCATGGAAGAAGGATGCCAAGTCCACCACCTATCAGAGAAGCTTTAAGTGTACAATACATCGTCTCACTATAAAGCATTTTCTGCAGGGCTTTACTTGTCATTCCAACACTTTTAAGTACTGCAAATTCTCTGCTTCTGGAGCGTATATTCGCAGTTATAGTGCTGATAAATCCAGCAAATCCCATAAGTGTTAATAGAATAACAAATCCATACATTATTACTTCTATCAGAATCAACATTACATTTAATGCCATGGTCATGGTATCTTCTCTGCTTATTCTGGTAGTATATCCCTGATCTGAATAGGAATCTTCTGTAAGTGTTGGATAATAAGTTTCCATGACTGATCTGGCGTATGAGACGAATTCTTCTTCCTGGTCACCAGGTTCGCAGTACCAGTCAAACCATCTTGCACTGGCTCCTGGAGTAATGACCATAACTGTTGCTCTGTTAGCCCAGTCGAAAATCCAGTCATCCAGGTCTTCTCTATCAAGAAAACCATCTACATTAATATAACTCTTTTCTCCGGCCGGAGTAACAAGATCAAAGCCTTTCAGATTTTCGGCGAAAGGGACGATCTCTTTGGTAACACCACTATCATTATAGGTATAAGTATTTATTAGTATATTCCCGCCATATTCTGTACCTGTAGCTTCGCATATGCGGCGATAAATGTTATCTGTCATGGAAACCATAGCAAAATCCATGTCTCCTAATTCACTGACAATATCATCCATTTTCTTCATTTCTTCAGTAAATACATTTTCATCTGCTTTTGCGTAGTAGGTTTCGTTATTACTTCCAACACCATATACTTCAAAATCGCCGAAGGAATTAAGCTTGTCATTAATACTGTTATAAGTTTCAGAATCAATAGGATGTAAAATGATATCCTCACGTCTGTCGGTGTCAGCGTTTATGCCCTCATCTCTGATTGATACGTAATCAACTACAAGAAGATTATGTTTGGATTTCATAAGCTGTCTCATTTCTCCGAACTGAGATGCAAGACCGGCAGTTAAAAGTAATAGGCAGATTCCTATTGATAGAGCTCGTACAGCTGGTTTAAAGGATTTCTTATTTCTGCTTATATTTCTTGCACCTAGATCTCCTTCAAAGCCCCATAATGCTTTCCATATTTTACTGCCATTCGCTTTTTTTATCATTTCCTTATGGGAATTTCCGAAGCTGACACATTCTACTGCGGTAATCCGGCTCATCTGTTTTGCAGGTTTTAAAGCAGATAGTATAACTGTGACGAATGAGAAAACTGCAGCAAGAATAAAAGCATATGGTTTTACTGAAAATACTAGTTCCAGATCAAATCTACGCATAATAATACTTCTTGTTATTTCTACAATTCTATCTATATACATACCGGCTATTTTAACTCCTAGAAAACCAAGAGCAGTTCCTGATATAAGTCCGGCAGGTATTCCTGCAATACTTAACCATAATCCCTCACTGATAACAGTTTTTTTGATCTGTTTTCTGGTTCCGCCAACACATTTTAGTATACCAAGCTCCTTCACACGATTATTTGCTGAAGCCTGAAAGATATTTGATATAACAGATATAGCCATAAATGCGATAAGTACCGTCATTATCAGAGCTGGTATAATAGCAAGAAGATTGATTGCGCTGCTGTATTTGTCGTAGATGTCGCCTAAAGCGTTTTTAAACATATCTACTGCACTGGTGGCAAAGCTCAGTATAGCCGTAATAAGTGCAGTTGAAAGAGCTATAGCAACACATGAACCGAGTGTTCTTTTTTTATTTCGTTTTAACTGATTCAGCGCCAGTCTTGATGTAATACTCATGCTTTAATCACCTCATCACTTACTATTTCGCCATCTTTCATGGTTATGATTCTGTCCGCCTGTAAGGCTATTTTTTCATCATGCGTAATAAGAAGAATTGTCTGCTTATATTTTTGGTTGGAATATTTAAGAATATCCATTATTTCTGAACCTGTTTTACTGTCCAGATTACCAGTAGGTTCATCTGCCAGAATAAATGCGGGATCGTTGATCAGGGCTCTTCCGATAGATACTCTCTGCTGCTGACCTCCTGACATCTCTCCCGGTAAATGGTTTTTTCTTTCAGTAAGTCCCAAAGCTGCTATAATTTCAGAAAGCTTCTTGCGGTTTTCTTTTCTTCCATCTAAAAGCCATGGGAGCATAATATTTTCTTCCGTAGTTAATGTTGAAATAAGATTATAAAACTGATAAATCATACCAATATTTCTTCTTCTGAATATGGCAAGTTCATCTTCGTCCATTTCAGTTATTTCTTTATCTTCTATTTTAACAGAACCGGATGTAGGTTTATCGATTCCACCAATCTGATTCATTAGTGTGGATTTTCCAGAACCGGATGCACCGATTATTGCAACAAATTCGCCTCTTTCGACATTGAAGGATATAGATTTTAACGCTTCAACCTTTGATTCTCCTTCACCATATATTTTTGTTAAATCTTTAACTTCTAATACTGACATTGTTTTTTCCTCCCTTTGATGTTTACATCATAAATGATGAAAATGACTCTAAAGTGACTAAATAAAAAAAATAAGTGACTTTTCAGTCACTTAGAATAGTTTATATAGTTTGATTATTTAAAAAACTTTAGAATAAAAACGGAACCGGAGCCATCTTCTGGTTTTTCAATATCTATATCGCCACCCTGACCTTTCATTATGGAAAGTGCCAGAGGCATTCCTATTCCAAAGCCGCTTTCATTTGTGGAATACTCAAAACGTTGAAACATTTTGGCATAGGTTGCCTTGTCTATTCCTTCACCATGATCCCTTACGGATATCCATTTATAAATAGCATTTTCACCGCTGTCTATATCAATCTTAGTACCATGAGGTGAATGTTCGATAGCGTTTTTTACAATGTTAGTTAATGCTTCTACAGTCCATCGTTTGTCACAGTCTATGGATATATCATTTAAAAGCTCTGTTTTTTGCTCATTTATATCAAGAAGAATGCTGATAGATGGCATTACTTCCTTTAGAAGCTCTGAAGTATTGATGGGCTTTTTGGTGAATTCTACAGTACCGGCATCAATTTTAGCCATGTTAAGTAAGGTTTTGACAAGCCAGTCCATTTTACCAAGCATCAGTTTAATATTATGAATAAACTCGGCCTGTTTTTCCGGATCTGCATCTTCCAGAAGATCTGTCATAATTAACATAGAAGTAATTGGCGTTTTCAACTGATGTGAAATATCAGACATATATTCTGCAAGAATATCACGCTGCTTTGAAGTGGACTCAAGCTGTTCTTTATTTAATTCTACGAGTCTGTAAATATCATCCTTGAGAATAGAAAACGCACCTTCTTTATTATCACGGATATCTATTTCTTCACCAGAAATATATCCCTTAACAACCTCTGAAAGTGTCTCTACTTCTTTCTTACTAACCCACACGGTAGCCCATCCCCCTTACGGTTTCAATACTGATATTATCTCCCAGCTTCTCTCTTAATCTTTTAACATATACTGTAAGTGTATTATCTTCTACAAAATTTCCTTCTGAATCCCAGATTTTTTCAAGAATCTGATTTCTGGACAAAAGTTTACCTTTATTTGAAGCAAAAATAAGGAGAAGTCTATATTCAAGAGCGGTAAGTTCAACAACTTCATTTTCGACATATACTTTTCCTTCAGAAGAATTGATTCTGACATTACCGATTTTGATAATATCATCAGAAGTTCCTTTATTTCTGTTTAGAGTTCTGCCGATTCTTGCAAGAAGCTCTCGTATTTTAAAAGGCTTAACAACATAATCATCTGCACCTTCTTCAAAGGCTTTTACGATTCCGGATTCATCATCCTCAACAGTGAGATAGATAATTGGAACGCCATCATTTTTAAGCCTTCTACCTATTTCATCCCCTCTGCCGTCTGGCAGTTGCATATCAAGAATACCAAGATCAAAGGAATTCTTAGCAAGAAGTCCAAGTGCTTCGCTGATACTTCTGGCATGATGGGCTTCATACTTCTCAGATTCAATAGCGTATATAAGACCTGAAGCAATCATAACATCATCTTCAAGGACTAAGATTTTATACATCATAACCTCCCTAGTTTGCCTGTTTTGCCGCTGAACGGTAAAATTTCTAACAACAAATATAATATAACATGAAAATGATGACAAGTGCAGATGTATTTACTATTCACGGTTGAGCAAACTACTCAAAACACACTCTTAAGTTGTTTGCTCCGCATCACATAAAACAATTGAAATCTTAGCGGGCTCATAATAAAATAGTTGTAAATGAATTTACGCAGTGGAGGTAGAAAAGTGGAAAAATACGATCCTTCAATTTATGAAAAACCATCGGTTGCTGTAGATCTCCTGGTTTTTACTATAGAAGATGACAGACTAAAGATTCTTATGATAAAAAGAGAGGAAGCTCCTTTTAAAGGAAAACTTGCACTTCCCGGAGTTTTTGTAGGTATAAACGAAACCTTGGATAAGGCTGCGGTCAGAGGTATAAAGGAAGAGACCGGACTTAAGGATATATATTTTGAACAGCTTTACACATTTGGAGATGTTAAGCGTGATCCGAGAATGAGAATTATTTCCGTAGCGTATATGGCACTGGTGCCTATTCAAAAACTGGACTTTACTGCTGGAAAAAGAACTGAGGGTGCTTGGCTTATTGATGTAGAAGAGCTGCTGGAGTCAGATAAAAAACTGGCATTTGATCATAAGAAGATAATAGAGTGTGGACGAAAAAGACTGGAAGGAAAGGTTAATTATACAGATATTGCATTTAATCTTGTGGATGAAGAATTTACACTTCCTGAGCTTCAGAGAGTTTATGAAATCCTGCTTGGAAAAACTCTGTATAAGACAAACTTCCGAAAGAAGGTTGCTGATATGATTGAAGAAACCGATTATCAGACTGCCGGTGATGCACATAGACCAAGCCGCCTCTATAGGAAAAAAGAAGACATAGACGCTTAGGATTATGTTTGACAATAATGGTAGTAAAAGACGTTTCAAGAGTTTGATATGTACCCTCTTTACTGGATAAACCAGTAAGGAGGGTATTTTTATGCGGAATTAAGAGTGCTTTTTGAGTCATTAGCTCCAACCCATCCCCCACTCTCAAAAAAATATCCGTAAGAAATAAGATAAAAACACTTGACATAGTAGCAAAAAGATACTAATATATAGATAGTAGCAAAAAGATACTAAGCAACAAGAGCTGCGAGACATTAAATAAATAATAAAAACAAATATTGGATTTGTTTTTTGAATAGGAGGAAACGATTATGAGTATTATGTATAAAAAATTTCAACCATGTGATTATATAATGTTGATAAAAGGTGGTAAGGTTGTAAAGCAGGGAATGGGACTTACGGTTCTCTGTGATAATATGAGAACG
>JAILEL010000312.1 GCA_024687845.1 Eubacterium sp. | reverse complement strand
TGTTAATTTGTTAAACATTGCAGTTAATTTGCTCAGGTTAGGACAGTTTCCCAGATCAATGGTTTTTATATTTCCCAACATACAATTCACTTCTTCAAGCAAAGGCTGGTCTCCGATAATTATCGAAGTAAGAAGCTTGCTTCCTGAACAATCAAAATATCTAAGCTTAGTATTATTACTTACATCAAGAGAAGTATAATTATTTCCGTCGCACCTTAATTCTTCCAAATTAATATTATTACTCAGATTGAGATTTATAATATCATTACTGCCACAAAACAAAACCTTGAGTTTAGGATTGCCCCAGATTTCAAGTGTAGAAACTCCACAATTTTGACATTTTAGAGTTTCCAGTTCTCCAAAGTATTCTATTCCTTTTAATGTGCCGAACGTTAATCCTTCTTTTCCTATTGACTTAGCATATTTAGGCAGATCTATTTCCTTTACTGCAACCCTTTCTTCAGGCAGGAGTCTTCCATTACCATCTTTATCTATTGTTTTTACAAATTCTCTAAAATTTGCATCTGGAAAATTATCTTTATCAATAGCTATTCCGGATAGGTCTTCCTTTATGAGTGATAGTTTTACATTTTTATTTACTGATAAAAAATACAACTCACCATAGTCATCTTCTATATAGGTTTTTTCATAACAATATGAATAATATGTTTCACAATCAAACTGTTTATAAGCATTATATATATTTTTTAGTTTATCACATTCACTAATATCCAGTTCATCAAATAAATTGTTCTCACATCTACAATGATACATTAATTTATTCAGTCCGAGATTAAGTGAAAGCAATTTATTATTCTCACATCTAAGTGAAAGCATATTGTTACAAGAACTAAGATCAAGTGATGGGATTTTATTATTCTGGCAATACAGTTCTTCTAACTTTACACAAGAACTAACATTCAATGAATTAAGGCTATTATCCTGGGCATCAATATATCTAAGCTCTGAATTGTTGCTCAGATTGACTGCAACCAGATTGTTGTTCTTCATTTCAAGCCTTTCAAGATTTTTACTATTTGAAATATTCAAATTCGTTATGCTATTGTTACTACAATCTAATATTTTTAATTTTGTATTTTTAGATGTATTTATTTCAGGAATATTATTATTACTGCAATATAGTTCCTCCAGTCCGGTCAGATATTCCAATCCTTGCATATTGCTTACAGTTTTCCCTGAAATATCTAGAATTCGTGTCGCCTCTATCTCGAGTGGACTGAGCCATCCATCCTTATCTTTATCGGACTTATCTTTTAATTCCCAAAGAAGTGCTCCATCAGGAAAATTCGTCTTATTTAATTCAACTGAACCGGCCAGAGTCCCACCTGAAGCGTGAGCAACTAGTCCATTACATAAACTCATCATGATAAGTGCTGCAGATAAAATACCAGATAATACTTTTCTTCCTTTTCTCACTATTTTTTTCTCCCCTTTTTTAATATTTTCGAAGCTTCCCACTTAGTTACTTAAGAATCACATATATAGTATAAAACGGTAACGGGATTTTAGACTATATATGTGATTCTAATAGTATGAGAAATTAATTACTTCTACTCTAGAACCATCTTATTTTATACTATACTCTCAAATCTTCCGATTCAACCTAAAAATGGCTAAAACACTAAAAGTATCCATTGGATACCATAAAAAAACAGGACTATCACTACGATGATAGTCCCTTTCTTTGTGCTGAAGTTGATGCACTATTTTTTAAAACCTTCAACTATAATGAGAAGGATGTAGGAAAGAAACGGAATCTGAAATATTCTTCAAAAGCAAGATGAGGACAGGGAAAAGGTAAAGGTTAAAATGCCTCATTCCTGGGATTGAAAAAGAAACGGCTTCCGGTTCTTCTCCTTCTCTGATAATTAGTAAAACATAAGTTTAGGGATGAAAAATTAGGGGGGAAAATAATTTTTATATTTTTTTTACCACACATTTATCCCTTCTTGAAATGCTAAAGCCGGGTATGCAGCAAGTGCTCCGTTTGGGATGGAAACAGATGAACTTAAGAATATGATTAAAAAGCTTCACAAAAATGGAATTGCTGTAATCCTTGATGTGGTTTTCAATCATACCGCAGAGGGAAATGAAGACGGACCTTACATTTCCTACCGCGGAATAGATAACAGCACCTACTATCTTCTCACACCAGAAGGTGGATATTATAATTTCAGCGGATGCGGCAATACTATGAACTGTAATAATCCAATTGTACGAAATGTAGTTATAGACTGCCTTCGGTACTGGGTTTCGGCCTATCATGTCGATGGCTTCCGCTTCGATCTTGCTTCTATTCTGTCAAGAGATGAAGAAGGTAATCCAATGGTTAACCCTCCTCTGCTTGATATCATTGCAAATGATGCAATACTTGGCAAATCCATCCTTATCGCAGAAGCATGGGACGCGGGCGGACTATATCAGGTCGGATGTTTCCCTGATTTTGGGCGCTGGTCTGAATGGAATGGAAAATACCGGGACTGTGTAAGAAGCTTTATCAAGGACGGCAAAGAATTTGCACCTGAAATGTATAAACGAATCCGGGGTTCTGATGACCTATATGGAAGCAGAAACTCTGGAGCTTCGATTAATTTTATTACTTGTCATGATGGTTTTACATTATACGATCTTGTTTCATATAACGAAAAGCACAATGAACTAAATGGCGAAGAAAACCGTGACGGCTGTAACGACAATAACAGCTGGAACTGTGGAGTAGAGGGAGATACTGAGAATCCGGCAGTAAATGAACTTCGTTTTCAGCAGATGAAGAATATGCTCACCATTCTTCTTACCAGCAGAGGAACGCCAATGCTTCTCTCCGGCGATGAATTCGCAAATACTCAGTGGGGAAATAATAATGCTTACTGTCAGGACAATGAAATATCATGGCTTAACTGGACATATCTCGAAAAGAACAGGGATTTATATGATTATGTAAGAAGACTGATCAGCTTCCGGCATTCCCACCCCGTTCTATCCTCAACAACATATGATTTTGGACATAATGGTACCGGCTATCCTGAGCTGTCACTACATGGCACCAAAGCGTGGGACATTGATGAATTCTCCCCAGGCTACTGCTTCTCCTATATGTATGCAGAAGATCATATAAAATATAAAACAAAAAAAGACCGCTTCTTATATATAGCAGTCAATTATATAGCAGTCAATGCGCACTGGGAAGATCACTTATTTGAACTTCCAATAATACCAGAAAACTTCCGTTGGAAAATCGCATTTGATTCAACAGGTTTCTCGTCAGAGCCTGGAAAAGAGAAGAAGCTGAAGCAGCCTGACAGAATTCTTCTCAAAGCCCGATCAACTGTTGTACTTATCGGAAAATAGTAACATGTTCTTCATAAGATCCTTCATATAATCGCTTAATAAGTCGCTGTTTGTTGCACTTTTGTTGCAGTTAATCCGCTATACTAAAAAAAGAGATTAAAAAAACTGACTGAAAACGATTTTTGAGTTAACCGTGGATAGTAACGATGAAATATGAAAGGGATATAATTATGAACGAGTCAGGATCAAAAGATAACAATAAAACAGCATTAAAACAGAACGAGGCTAAGTACAAAGCTTATATTGAAGCTCATACAGGCAAAACTCTTACAGAGAAGAAGCCAAGAGAGAAAATCGATACTCTTGCAAAGGCAACTACAGCTTATATGATGATGAAGGCCGGAAACCAAAAATATAATGAAAATACCATTCACAGAAAAGCTGAGAAGATTAAGCAGACTCTCGATCTCGACGATCTCCATGAAGTTGAGATAAATGCAATGCTTAGTTCTCCTGATAAGCTTAGAAAGGGTATCAATCATCAGTTAAATACTCTCTATGCTCCAAAGGAAAACTTAAAAGATTACGTAAAGAAAATGAAGACACTTGCTGACAACATGCCTATGGAAGAAAATAGAAGTGCCCAGTATAATTCTATGGCTAAAAGCATCAGAGAAGTTTCTGAAATTGACCCGGGAAAAGCCAGTAAAGATAGGATAATCATAAAAAATTACAGGCTTATGCAAAGTATTGAGAAAAATATTCAGGGCAAGGAAAGAGTCAGAAGAACAGATTCCGGCACGGAGCATTTTAATACAGCTTTAGATGCACTCTCTATCATGAATGACCATAATCCAGCACTGAATGATAAGACAAGCGCTATTGTTAACAAGATAAATTATACTCGTGGTGCGGAAAAATCAAATCATAAGGACCACGTTGATATTAATGAATATGGAGCAGCTCGTTCTATTGAGGCTAAAAATGCCCGTGTTCAGAGATCAAAAGAAAGAAAACTCGAGAGAACTCTTGATAAAGATAAACTTAAGAAAAAACAGATGGAACATCCAATGATAAGGATGTAATAAAACTCAGGGCTGCCAGCTAATCAACTGGCAGCCCATTATTATGGTTCTACTAATATAGAAGATTTAAACAATCTGATTCAGTATAAATGGATCCTTAATCTTTTTATCCTCAGCAAAGAATATAATCTTGGACATTATCTCTGCCGTCTTTGGATCATCATCCACGAATGGAAGGAATATTCTGCCTCTATGCTGTGAATGAACAGGCAGTACATTTATCATCGGTCCACCTTCCTGATGAATCACTCCACTTCCAAGGTGAATATTGTAGCTTCCACGTTCACCCTTTATCAGAGCATGACTATCAGTAAATGTAACATTTTTCAGCTTGAACATAGGAACTACGAATTCTGCAATCGCACGTCTCATTTCAATTGTTGAATGTGACATTTCTGGATCAATCTCGCC
>JAILEL010000285.1 GCA_024687845.1 Eubacterium sp. | reverse complement strand
CTTCCATTCAAGAATCTCGCTATAGATTTTCCTTCTAAATACCGGTTTTTCCATACTTCAATCCGTCCTTTCAAACCGAGTATAACGCAAATCCCCATTCGTGTAAATACATTTTTAACGCAAATCCCCATTCATTTATTTTGGATTTTTTACTCAAATCCCCGTTCAGTTGACTCACGATGTGACCTAAGATGTCAGAAGCGTCAAATCTTCTAAAAGTAATTTGACTTTCAATAAATGTAATGATAACATTGGCATGCAAATGGTAAAAGATTTTGGATAGCAAAATGGCCTGAATGGTAATTTACTTTATACACGTTCAGACTTTTGCAAGATCACTAATATTTTCTCTAATCTGGGGGTAAACCTATATTGAAAAAAAGAATCGTTATTAGTGGTTCGTTGATTATATGTCTAATTTTACTGGCTGTATTTCACATGCGTAGAATGGACAACAGAATGACTGCTGATGATATAAAGTCTTTTGTTCTGGCGAATAAATCATTAAGCAATGAAGAAGCTGAAAAACTGGGAATGCCTGAAAATGTCCGAAGATTTAGAGAGAGTATAAACAGCATAGGGCATGATGGAAAAAAAATAGTGCTTACGACCTATGATGGGACAACAGAAGATTTTAAAGCGTATTGCAGGTTTTTTAACCTTCCCTTGAATAGAGTTGTGCATAGAAGCGGTGTACTTATAGAACCAAGCACCTATTAGAAATAATGCGATGGGACATTGGGACGCGATCGATGGGACATTTACTCATGGGACCTCCTGTAGTGGTTTGAGCAAATTGCGATTTGTCGTTCAGCATTGTATTCCGATTTGATTTTTACTTTTTCATTTGGTTTTATTCGTTTTTACCAAGTGTTGTTAAATACCTCGAAAAGCCTTATATTTACTGAATTTAATCAATTCAACTTTTCAAGAAGTGTTATTTCAGATTATATCATCTTATATCAAGTCACAAAAGTCATAAGGGAAAATATAAGGGAAAAACTAAAAGCAATTTAATAATTTAGTAGTAGCAGCATAAATACATTTATATGGCTTAAATCTCAACTGAAGGATATTAAAAGAGCGTAGGATTAACGGTTTCACATCGTTCCTACGCTCTATTTTGTTAAAGCACTTCTTTCCTATGCATTAAATGAATCCCTATATGTCCTATTCCAAGAATCGTAACAGAAATAACTAAAAGTATATTTCTTCCATAAACAGCAAGTAGCATAAATGCCATTACAGGAATCGTTGCGCCCGCAACCGGAATTCCAAAAATACTGCTATAAAAATCCATCATAGTTTTTTCACTTCTGAAGTAGCGTATCCAGAATACTTCATACAATATCATGAGTAGAAATGCCACTATCAACCAGATTAACCAAATTGACTTATTGTTAATATTAAAGTCTTTAAAGATCAAAACCACGCACGATACCAGCACCTCTCCAGCCCTCTCCAATATAAGTAAAATCTTATTTTCATTTACCGCATATTCTTCATAGTCTTTAGGCTGATTCTTTACCCATACAAGATTTGGAACCATAAGCATCATTAAGAATATTAAGCCCACGTATGAAAATCCAAAATTCACTTCTTTACCTCCACCTGAATTTATACTTAAGTACTTTCTTTGGACAATTATCAATACAAGCACCACACTGGATACATTCAGTGCATTTTGCATTTTTCTTTTCCGAAACCATAGTCTTCACATCTAGACCCATAGGGCAAGACATATTGCACTTTCCACAGGATATACAGGTATCCTTGTCAACCTCAATATATAACTGCGGAAAATGTAATATTCTCCCCAAAGTACTTCCTATTACCATAAATGGAGCCATCCAGCAGATATAGTGACAGGTAGCTCTACGGCCATGAATTAAAGCTGGTAGCACAAGAATCAGAATAACTCCATAATAGATCAAATAGTTATAAATACCGGAAACCGAAATACCGTGATCCGTCATATAAAACGGATTAATAGTCACATCATTTTTACCCAAAATAAATGTGATAACTATTGCTAATATCCATATAGTCCAGATTACATACTTGATTAGATTTCTCCAGCCCTGTTTTGAAGGAGCTGAATTGCACATAATAAGGCATTCCTGGAGTCCTCCTGCTGGACAGAAATATCCACACCACACTCTGCCAAAAAACATCGATAAAACAAACATAGCTACAAATACAATAAAGCTCCCATTCATAATATGTTCAGATGCAGCCAGTATAATGAGGTATGGAGAAAAATACCATATCGTAATCGGGAACAACAGAAATGATATTATCAAAAGAGTTTTTCTTATTCCCTGTCTCATTTACCACTATCCTCCATTTGATTCAGCATCTTCTTCGCTTTACTACACCACTTAAGATATGCCTCATAAGTTTCGACACCAAAAGAAGCTGTCAGATAATAATACACATGATCTGGATTATCTAAATCTTTTTCTAATACCATACAATATGACTTAAGTATTTCCAGGTCACTTTTAATGCCTTCCTCAAAAACCTCAATATTCCGAATAGAAACTTCCTTACTGTCTGCTCCGCCAAAGAAAAGCTTCAACAGGGTCTCATATTTCAGTTCATTACTCGCCTGTTTGTTTTGAAGCCATGCTTTTAGCAAGTTCTTCCCTTCAATAGTAATATGATAAGTGAGTTTCTCTCTTCCACCCACGGATGTATCACTCTTTATAATAAGCCCATCTTTTTCCATATCCTTCAGAGCCGGATATATATTTCCAAAGCTTCCCTTCCAAAAGAAGCTGATAGCTCCGTCGATTCGCTTCTTTATGTCATAACCGGTAAGATCCTCATGACTAAGCAGGCCAAGTATAACCATATCAATTTTTCTTTCTCTTGCCATACGCCTTCTCCTATGTATCTTTTTGATATATCTATTTGATATATTATAATATTTATTCTTAGATGTCAAGAAAAAATCCCCAGAAACCAACTGTATGCTGCTGGTTTCTGGAGATTTCTGTTAAATATGTTATAGAAACTATCATTGCATCTTGAGAACCTTATTTGCCTATGCAGCCGCCTCAAATTCCATAAAATACTGCCCGCAATGGTCTTCTGACGCTTCTTGCAATACGCTCTGATTTCTTTTGATGAAATGAGCATGACACCATACTGATTTACGATACAGAATCTTTTTTTCGTTAAATCATGTTCTATTTTTCTTTTTTAGCAAAATATCCGTCATAATTCCTTGCATCATCATATTTATTTTAAAACAGCGAGCAAACCCACGCTGCCAGTGCCGATGCCGCAGGGAATATGATAAGGAGCTTCAGCAGCTGGCTTTTGATGTTATAGCCATACTTTCTGTTTGTATAAACCGGGCTAACCTCCGGGGTAAATGTCTGAAAGAAGTGGAATTTGCAAAGCAAAAAATAATCGAAAAATGTCATGTCATAAATCTTATATATCGTAAAGATGATGACAAATCTCAAAAAGAACTGCACGAAAGTAAAATCGCACCTGAAGCCGTCCCATATAGACACCACGCCGACGCCCAGAATCATGACTATACTCATTGTCATTAAAGTCCATCCGATTTTACGGGCTCCGTAGAATTCCTCCTGTTTTCTGTCTATTACCAGCTCCAGTGCCTCCTTCGGTGCAGAAGAAAACAGCTTCTTGTCCTTGATAAACACTACAGCCGATATCAGCATGAGTGTTATCGCTGCACAGAAAATGATTGCAAGAAAAATTGTTAATAGCATTGCTCTGATCCTCCTTAAATCTTTACTGAATATGTACACTCCATCCTATCCAGCCTTATCCGGCATTGATACTGCGGCATTCCCATAAAGTACTGCAAATACGGATTCGCTGTGATCTCCTTTACAAGTTTTCTATCTGACTGTCCCTTCTTTTTCTGAATCAGAAGTGCTCCGAGAACCATTACCAGAACCGCTCCTGCCGAATAACCGATCATTATATTAATAAGTTATCAATCCTCCTGCTTGAGACTTTCAACCATATCAACTCTGTCAAGCTTGCGGCTTCCGAAGTAAAGCGACACGATATATGCACCCACGACTATAAAAAAGTACATTATCAGAGTAACAGGCTTCACCACAACATCGATAT
>JAILEL010000280.1 GCA_024687845.1 Eubacterium sp. | reverse complement strand
TGATGGAGCAGCTGAACTAGTATCTATGGGCGTTCCTAAGTTTGTTATCTACCTTATTATGGTCGCATCAGGAAGTGGAGTACTATGGTTCGTTCATCTTCTTTGGATATATAGCGTGGTGCTTGTGCTTGTAAGAAAGATGGAGAAGGGAAAACTTCTTGAGGCTGGTTCTAAGACACCGCTTTGGCTGATAGTTCTTTTCTTCTTCCCTATCTGGGGAGCTGCGCAGATACTTAATGCACCCATTATTGCGGTATATAGAGTTGCTTTATATTTTGTATTCTTCATGCTGGGCTACTATGTATTTTCAAATGAAGAAGTAATGGATAAGTTGAAGAAGTATGCAGTGGCGTGTATCTTGATCGGAGTAGCGCTCTCCATTACATTTGCAGTATTTAACTTCATCCTTCGTGGTGGAACTAACTATGCTGATAAGCCGGTCAATAGGGGACCACTCTACGCAGCATGTGCATATTTTGGTTCCCTTGCAATGCTTTTAGGTATGGCAAGATTTGGAGACTTTAGTAACGGCTTTACAAAGTGGATGAGTAGTCATAGCTTTGGACTCTACGTATTCCATTATCTTGGAATATCTACTGTTGCACTTGTTTTCGCAAAGAATGCTATTCTGCCTGCGCCTCTTTGCTACCTTCTTAGTCTAGTAGCAGGATTTGCATTCGGATACGGATTATATGCAATCATCAGTAGGATTCCATTCTTCAGATGGGCAGTACTAGGAATCAGTAAGAAGAAGGTTCAGAATAGGGAGTAATCTGTGAATGAAAGAAATGTTGTTTGACAGATTAGATAGATTTGGTTGGTATGCTCTTCTTATGGCAATGGCTGGAGATGTTCTGATTTCATGGATATTACCTGTATTTTATAAAGATTATAGTTGCCTCAAGTTTTCTATAAGTGCACTTGGAAATCCACAGTCTCCGGTACGGATTCCATTTAATATATGGATGCTGCTTGAAGGAATACTTTTTCTTTTAAGTCAGCCTGTTTTATATAAGTGTTTTCATGACACTTCGCATGGATTAACAAATGTGTTGATTGCATTTACGGCTATATTTGCTATAGGGGCTTGTATTTTTACCTGTTTCTTTAGCGTAAATGAATCTAAAGATATTGTAACAGTGGCATCAAAGATTCATGGTTTTGGTTCAGTGCTGGGGTTTATGTTGTTTCTTTTTGTTCCACTTATTGTTGCGATTCTTTCTTTCAAAGAAAACGATGTGACAGTTGGAATTATTAGTATTATTAGTTTTGTGGTTTCGTTCTTTTTCTTTGTTCTGTTTGTTATGGCGGACAAACCTGAGTTTTCAAACACTAGATTAGGAAATGAAGGACTATGGCAGAGACTTAATCTGGTTTTTATGTATGTTCCGCTAATAATCGTTGCTATAAAGAATATTATGTCAGGGATGAAATAGAAGAATAGTAGAGTATATAGGAGTAAATATATGTTTAATGAAAATATTGTTCGACTTAGAAAGTTAAATCAGATGACACAGGAGGATATAGCTGAGGCGGTTGGTGTATCCAGACAAGCAGTTGCCAAGTGGGAAAGCGGTGAAACAATTCCTGATCTAGAGAAATGTAAGCTACTGGCTGAGTTCTTCGGTGTGTCTCTTGATGATCTGGCAAACTATGAACCAGAGGATAATATGGGACTGGATGTTCCTCCGAAGGGGAAGCATCTCTTTGGAATGGTTACAGTTGGCGATAAGGGACAGATAGTCATACCTGCAAGGGCTAGGAAACTTTTTGATATATCACCCGGTGACCAACTGGTTGTATTAGGTGATGAGTCTCAGGGGATGGCTATCATAAAAGCAAAGGATTTCCTTAATATGGCAAATATGATAAGGAATGCTGTAAAAAAATAAAAGGATTAACTACTATGAATAGATTTAAAAAGGTTGGCGCTGTTGTTCTTATTATAATTATTAATATTTTGGTGCTTGGTATAATTCCACTGAATGTACTGCTGATATGGAAGGATTTTCCACAGTGGATTATGATAATCGCTTCAGTTGTGGATATAGCGATTGTTTTGCTTTTAGCTAGGAAGACATTTTCTGGGAAAGCAGCAAAGATAATTGCAGTAACTATTACGTGTGTTTTTACAGTTATTTGTGTACTTTTTGCATATGCCTGCCCGTACTGGAATAGTGATGGCCACAAGTCAGACAGGCCGATTCATTACTATGAGAATTCGGATCTTACAAAGAAAGAGGCACTGGATGATCTTGAGGAGGTCATGGACTACCTGAGAAAGTATCATATATCTTTCACAGATGGACTAACAACTGAGGTTCAGGCAAAGTATGAGGAAGTCAGGGCTGATTTTGAGTCAAAGGATACAGTCAAGAGAATAGAGTTAATTCGTGGCGTAAGAAGTATACTGCATGAGATAAATGATGCACATACATCATTTAATTCGTGGGATCCTTTATTACTATCGGATGATCCTGAGATGATGAGTAAAGGCTATTGCATTTATTCGGTAAATGGAATGACAGAAGATAAACTGAAGGAACTCGTAGAGCCTTATTATTCTTACGAAACACCGCGCTTCATTAGTGTAAATATGGAAAACTTGTTCTATCTTGATCTATGCGGCGTTGAGGCGCCTTATGAGGTTGTTTGGAAGAACGAGGATGGAGATGAGGAATCCCGAACTTATAGCCGTGAGGACTTTATAACTGCTGATGAATACTATAATCTTCAGGATAAGTACCTTCCATCAGATAATAGTAATGATGATTATGTATATTATGAGATAGACGAAGAAAAGAGTCTTGCTATACTTACGCTAAAACATTGCTGGACAAGTGATCACTACAGGGATGTGCTTCGTGAAATGTTTACAGAGATAAACACGAAAAAGATTAAAAATCTTGCAATTGATCTAAGAGGTAATGGCGGTGGCGACACATATGTTGTAAATGAACTGTTTAAGTACCTTCCGATAGACGAATATTATCAGGTAGACGACTTTAGAAAAATAAGGTGGAACTATATAACATTTGATTTTGATCAAGGTGGTAAAACTAAGAATAAGAGAGTTGCAGAGCTTGAGTTTGATGGAAATCTGTATGTGCTCACAGATGAAGGGTCATTTTCG
>JAILEL010000216.1 GCA_024687845.1 Eubacterium sp. | reverse complement strand
CATTCATTTCATTAGCAACTGACTCTTTACTCTTATTCCTCAACTGCGCAAGATTTCCGGCTATTATACCTGCCAGAACATCACCCGATCCACCCTTGGACATGCCGCTGTTTCCAGTAGTATTTAGATAAACAGGATGCATCATAATGTTATTATGATTATCTTGAGGCTCATTATTCGAATACGTCACTACGCTCCTGGCATCCTTAAGAACCGTAATAATACCAAATGTATCTGACATCTCCTGAGCAATTCCTGCCGGGTCTTCCTTAATACTCTCCACGCTGATTTCTTCTTTTCTTAAGGCTGTAATCAGCCTCTTCATCTCAAGTATGTGAGGAGTTATAATGACATTATTTGGACCACATACCTTAGCAGCATCACTTAGTATCTGTAGGCTACTATCTCTCGATATAATATTCAGTGCATCAGCATCAAGGACTATTTTTTGAGCTTTCCTACATTCTTTAAGGCTTTTGCGAAGTATCAGTTCCGAAACCTCAGAAGTTCCAAGGCCAGGCCCAATAAGAATAATATCTGCCCATTTTACAGAATCTCCAAGCTTCTTAAAGAATCCGTTACCAGTATCTTCTGCTATTTCTGATGCAGAAAAGCTCTCCAGCTCATCCGTATCATATGTGAGCAGCATAGATTCTGGCAGCTTCTCTGTAAGTACATCCCTGTTTCTTATATCTGTAACTACCTTAACAAGACCTGCTCCCGCAGCATAAGCAGCCGATGCTGAAAGGTAAAGAGCACCATATATATCCTTCGAACCGGCTATAATCAGAACCTTTCCATAGGTACCTTTATTGGAGCCTGCAACCCTCGCAGGTCTGATCAAAGATATATCTTCCTCTTCATATCCAAAATAATAATTACCATTATCGGCTCCCAGAATGTTTTCTATCTTTGCATTATTATGAGTGTTCTCACCAGATTCAGCCGCTTCGGAATCAAGGTCAATATTTATATCATACAATCCTATATCTCTGCAAATTATTTTTCCAGATTTATCCCTTCCATCATTTATCAGCATCCCAAGTTTTACATATTGAAATGTAACAGTCATGTCACATTCTACTGCGGTTCCGAGAACATATCCACTGGTACTGCTTATTCCACTAGGGATATCAACGCCAAAAACTGTTGTTCCCATAGGACGAAGAGAATGCTCTCTGGCATAATTTATTCTATCTATTATCTGTTTTTGAATGCCCTTAACCGGACGACTCAGCCCTACTCCAAATATTCCATCGATTATTATGTCAAATCCGGAAAATATGTCCATTTCACCTGCAGAATCTGATGCTTCTGATTCTGTATGTGAGATAAATGTAACACCAAGGTTTCTAGCAATTTCAACTTGCTTTAAATATGAATCAGACTTAGAACTGATTCCATTTATTTCATAAATGTATGTATCATATCCATAAGACTTTGAATTCAGAATTCTTGCTGCTGCAATGGCATCACCACCATTATTCCCGCTTTCTGCAACTGCCAGAATCTTAATATTTTCCTTATTGATAGAGTGTTCATAATTAAAACTCTTATGCAAAAAAATGTCAATCTCTTCAGCCAGTTTTTCGGCTGCTTTTTCCATCAAAACAAGACCGGGAATACCGATCTTGTTCTGGGTAAATATATCAACAGACTGTGCCTGTTTTCCTGTAAGATAAAGTTTCAACGTTTCTCCTCTTAATAGATTCCTAAGCTTCCAAGTGCATATATTCTTTCAATATCACCAGATATTACACTATATGGCCAGTATTGGCAGCTTCTGTCATAGGATCCCGGATCATTTACCATGAATCCGTTATCATCATATCCATAAATTGTAATGAAATGTCCTGAACCCGAGTGGGTAAAATTACCATAATGAACCGAAAGTATCAGTATCTCATTATTATCTATATGAGATTTCATCATAGCTTCATTATTTGGTATCTCATTACAATAAAGTCCAAATTCTGTACATCCTTCAGTAAAAAGTGCGTGAGCCGTACCAACTCCTGTTACATAATAGTTATGATTCATACTGTAGGTTGCAATATAAGGCGGCGATGCATTTGAAATATTAGTAAGAGCTGTTATGACCATAGAAAAGCATGTAGGTCCACACGCAGAGGACTGCATTGTTCCTGTTCCATATGGATAACTTGCCCATCTTGAATCATACTGAAGGAGTAATGGATGCGGCGCATTAAGCTCCGCATCAGTAAGTGAAAGTACCCATCCCCCACTGGTATCTACTTGTCCCATACTTGAAACAATCTCAATACCACTGCTTGATACGACACGACTGTTACTTGCCCATCCGTTTTCTTCGGCAGCTGCTATACGATCATCTGCACTGTCTCCGGAATCACCGCTGTTCCCATTTTTATCATCACCTACTCTTACTCCGAAAACTGAATTATCAATCATGTCATCATACTCAAGATCATCCGGAGTAAGCTGTGGTGCTTCTGTTGAAAACTCAGCATATTCACGTGTAGCCTGTGATTTCTGATATTCCTCCAAAAGCATTCTGTCTATCTCTTCTTCTCTGGAAAGCGTCGACGTATCACTTTGTTGTTCAGTTCTATTTTTCCTTTCCGATAACATTGTAGCTAAAACTACCGCTACTAAAAGTATGGGAAGGACTATAAATGAAAATATTATTTTTTTCTTTCCACTCATATATGACTTTCACCACTTTCAATTCTTGAGAAAATATCAGTCATGAAGTTTACGCTTATCAATTACTCTTACTGCTTTTCCTTCGCTTCTAACTACTGATTTAGGTGGAAGAAGATGCATCTTAGGTCTTATTCCCAGCATTGTAACCATAGCTGATGTAAGTGCCTTTCTTGCTGCGTCAAGATCTGACTCTTCTCTATATTTCTTGAACTGTTCCTCAGATAATTCAACATTTATATCAAATGTATCTTCGTTTCCGATTCTGTCTACCAGTATCTGATAATTTGGTGTATATCCACACTTAAGAAGTACTGTTTCAATCTGAGATGGGAATACATTTACACCACGGATTATCATCATATCATCTGAACGTCCCTTAGGCTTGCACATCTTGATATGCGTACGTCCACAGGAACATTTTTCTCTTTTAAGAACTACAAGGTCTCTAGTTCTATATCTAAGAAGTGGAAATGCTTCCTTATCCAGTGATGAGAATACAAGTTCACCCTCTGTTCCTTCTGGAAGAACCTCACCTGTTTCTGGATCTATAACTTCTGCATAGAAGTGATCCTCATTTATATGCATTCCTGTCTGAGCTTCACATTCAAATGAAACTCCAGGTCCTGATATTTCTGTAAGTCCATAAATATCATATGCCTTAATGCCAAGACTCTGCTCGATATTCTGACGCATTTCCTCTGTCCAAGGTTCAGCACCGAATATACCTGCTTTTAGATTAATATCGTCTGAAGTAAGCCCCATATCATGAAGCTTCTCACCAATGTAAGCAGCATATGAAGGAGTACAGCAGAGAATTGTAGAATTGAGATCTCTCATAAACTGAATCTGTCTCTCTGTATTACCAGAAGACATAGGTATAGTAAGGCATCCAACCTTGTGTGAACCATCATGAAGTCCTGCTCCACCTGTAAAAAGTCCATAACCATAGGCAACCTGTACAACATCCTTCTTAGTTCCGCCAGCTGCAACTATTGCTCTTGCACAGCACTCTGCCCAAAGATCCAGGTCATGCTGTGTATAAAATGCAACTACTCTTCTACCTGTTGTTCCACTTGTTGAGTGAATACGTACACAGTCCTTTATAGGCTTTGAAAGAAGTCCGTAAGGATAAGCCTCTCTAAGATCACTCTTAGTGAGGAATGGAAGCTTGCCTATATCCTCCATACATTTAATATCTGCAGGGCTTACACCCTTTTCGTCCATGAGATTACGATAATATTCATTATTCTCATAAACATACTTTACCTGCTTAAGGAATTTCTCTTCCTGAAGAGCTTTAAGCTTATCAACAGGCATTGTTTCAATTTCTTCCTGATAATACATTTTTTTTGCCATTTTAAAATACCTCCATAGCAAATATTTTTTTATATCACTATTTTTTTCGATAATTATTTCTACTATACCCTAGATAGTAAACAAATGCATTTGTTTCTATTCATCTAAGAAAGCCACATCCCCTATACTATCTATATGATCTGGGAACCTTTTATCTTCCGGTGGAAGCTGCATGTAGTCTCCATAATAGCTTCTAAGTGAACTGTCATAGTCACCTGGCACGAAGAAGTTTCTTCCCCTTACCGGAAGTTCAGCTCTTGTTCTATAAAACTTTTTCTTATAAATGCTGTCAGATATAAATGTAGCTGATACATTTGACAGAATAAGTTCTTTACAGCCCTTGGTTTTGTTGTATCTCCTCGATATCCGGTCATACATAGAGAAAATACTTTTAAAAGGAATCAGTCGTCCAAACCTTATGACTAAAAACAGTGCAAATCTAGCGATAGGGTTATCCGGGGCATCATACTTCATCTTATATCTTCGGCTCATTGCGAGAACATACAGAAGCTTAAGCTCAAAAACCTGGAGCTTGCCCCTGAATCCACCAGGATAACTATCCATAATAAATAGGTCCATAAAAAGTTTTTGGCAGTTTGTATTGTTGTAGAACTTAGCCTCTTCATCATCCTTTTTGAGATTCACCCTGTAATCCATAAGTCGTGCGGTAAAATCCCAGAAGAAGCCTTCATTTGCATTTGGAACATGAAGGATGTATGGATATAGTTCATCCTTATGTGCAATAAGCTTTTTCAAATCTTTACGCTTAAAGTATATATCTATATCATCATCCCATGGAATAAAATCCTTATGTCTTACTGCTCCTATCAGAGTACCAGCTTCAAGATAATAAGTTATGTCATACTTTCTGCACACATCATCTAGTTTACATAACATTTCAAATTCATAATCATGTACTCTATCTACTATTTTTTGATCCTTTTCTTTCATAATAAACCTCTAAATAAGTGGGTACGTCTTAACCAAGTTATTAATTTATTATCTTCTATAACCTTTAGATAATACCACGCCAAGCGCTTAAAATCTACAAAAAATTCTGTGAAGTTAGATAAAAGTGTTACTATTCACAGTTAACTCAAAAAGCATTCTTAAGTCCACATCGAATATGGCTTATTCTTAAGCAAGCTTAAATAAGCCTAATATTCGATGTTCTATTGCCTCCTTCGGAGGCACTGAATCATGCTTTTTAAGTTCCT
>JAILEL010000193.1 GCA_024687845.1 Eubacterium sp. | reverse complement strand
AGAAAACCCATATTTTACAATCGTCGTAATATATTTTTTTATATTCATTACCAAATACCATTTAAACCTATCTTGTAACATTTTAGGAAGTGTATGATTACTATTTATTAAAATAAGCCTTCCCACCATGAGAAGGCTTATCTAATATACATTATATTGCTATTCTACGTCAACTCATAATCAGTCTATAGAATATATAATATTAAGGAGTTTGTAGCCATACTGAGGAGCCGTAGCCCAGCCCTTACCCTTTGGATTCTCTTTCTGTCCAAGGTATTCTACATATCTCGCTACATTTCTTTCTACATACTGGAAGCGAGGATCAACACATGTCTGCTTAAGCGCTTTGGATGAAGCATAAGCCTTAAGATGCTGAACCTGTGCTCTGATTCCTGTTCTTACATCTGCAAATGTGCATCCAGGATTTCCACCACCAGTTGCACCCAGTCCACAGAAGTTATACTGTGAAATCTTTACATCTCCACCAAACTGGAGCCATCCTGTCTCATGCATTACCTGTGCATATACAACCTCTGGCATTACGCCTTCAGCCTTTGCTTCCTCAATAATAATAGTGCAGAATGTGGTAATATTCTTTGCGCCACCCTTTTTGAGTGTCTTAGCCGGATATGTAAAGCCTGATGATTCATAGTTTTCAGCAAGCTGTTTAGCAGTCACATCAGACTTGCCCATTATCAGGTGAAGCTTTGAAACATCATTTTTGTTATTTGGATCATCCTTATTTGGATCGTCCTTGTTCGGATCATCCTTATTAGTATTTCCATTATCCGGTTTCTTAGGATTCAGGCTTTCTGATCCTGTCAGCTCACCATTACTGTTGAAGAAGAATCTCTTCTTGTTGAGAATAATGGCTTTAGTAACCATACGTCCGTTTTCATTGAAATAATATCTCTTCTTATTATATTTCAACCATTGATTATATCTGAGTGTTCCGTCTGAATTCGAATAATACCAGTATTTTCCTGACTTAATCCATCCAGTTCTAAGCTGACCTGATTTATTGAAGAAATATTTCTTTCCACCAATTGTCTGGATTCCTGTAAGCATTTTTCCAGATTTATCCAGATAATAGGTGGTTCCATCTGTAAATTTCTGCCAGTCATTTATTACGGCTGTTCCATCAGATCTTAGATAATACCAGCCCTTTTTACCCTTCAGCCAGCCTTTCTGCATGACACCAGATTTATTAAAGTAATATTTTTTCTTCTTTATATATACCCATCCAGTTACCATCTTTCCTTTTTTGTTAAGGAAATATGTTCTGCCGGAACTGTCTGTATGCCACTTGCTTATATAAATAACACCCTTAGAATCTGCATAATAATCTACTCCGTCAACCTTTATCCAGCCAGTCTGAAGAATACCATTATTATTCAGATAATATCTGTTTCCATCCTTATTGATGAAGCCCTTAGCCATGGTTCCGTTACATCTCAGATAGTAGTATCTGTTCTTCTCGTATAACCATTTCGAGCGGTACATACGTCCGGCATAGTCCATATAGTACCAGTTTTTGTTATATTTCTTCCATCCAGTAAGCATATTACCATCATTATCGAAGAAATAATAACCCTTCTTAGTCTTAGTGATTCCAACTGCCATCTTACCGTCTGCGCCAAGATAAGATTTTCCACCTCTCTTATTCTGAGCCCAGTCATTTATGTACATAATACCCTTGTTATTGAAGCAGTACCATTCACCACCTATAAGCTGCCAGCCAGTAACAATATAACCATTTGATTTACCATAATAGGTATTTCCATCAACCTGGAAGAATCCTGTCTGAAGCTTACCATTTTTATCATAATATAACCAGTTATTTCCGACCTGCTGCCAGCCATCATTCTTAGGATTCTTACCAGAACGATTCTGCTGGATCAGACCTATATTTTCAGCTATACCTGCAGCATCAGCTTTACCTAAAGCCTGAAGCTTTTCTTTTGTACTAAGGAATTTGATACAATCGTTGTAGTTACTTACATATGCATGCTCAACAATCATACCAGGTATTCCATACTGCTTACATGCACGAATAACTGCATAATAATCAGCAATAGAACCATCCGAATAAAGTGTTCCATTTTCAGAATTTCTGATCTGCGTATATCCTTTATAATATATACCCAGTTTTTCAAGCTGTTTACCTATAGATTCTCCAACAGTTTTTCCGACGTTATAAACCTTAAGATTATAGCTTGAATTAGGAACATAAACCTCTGCTCCATGAGCTATGCTTCCTTCTGAAGAATTACAGTGAATACTTACAAAAAGATCCGCTCCCTTTTCATACGCGAATTTGCATCTCCAATAAAGGTCATCACCTTCTTCTTCATGTAATACATCATTTACACTTGTACGTGTCATATACACGGTAACATTATCATATTTATCAAGCTCAGCTTTACACGCATTCGCTATTTCCTGATTTAAATCACGTTCCTTATATGTAACGCCGTCCCATGTTCTTGTAGCTCCGGCATCATACGAGCCATGTCCCGGATCAAGCACAATAACTATATTACCTGGTGCATTTGAACCTTTACCTGCAGTATTCTGAATAGCAGCAGAAAGCAGCTCCTCAGTATTTATACTCATTGAGAGACCATTACCAAGATCAATTGTTTTAGCGGATTCTACCCCATTTTCAATTGCAGATGTAAGATCACTGATATCTATCTTACTATCATCGTCGCCTTCAATTCCAATAACATCTGCGTTACTAAAATTATCAGAGATATCATAAACTCCATCTTCACTTGTAAACTGATCATCAGTTACAGATACTTCTTCAGTTTCTTCCAAATACAGATCAGGTTCTGTAGTTACCTGAGTATTAACACCAAACTTAGGAGCAATCTCACCATCCTTCATGAGTTTCTCATAAAGAACATTATTCTCAGTATATTCAACGCTCTTAATGCTATACACACCTGAATAAGACTCATCTGGGAAATTCACATAGAAAAGATAAGATGAATCTGCATTATCAGAAGCAGCAAACCTATATTCCTGATTAGTTGTCTCATTAAGAAGCACAAGCTGTACATCGCTGAGAGTAGTCGCTCCATCACCAAAATCAACAACGATAAACTTGTCACCTGAAGGAGTTGTAAATAAAGGTTCTTCTACAACTGCAAAGTTAACTGCAAGTGGTGAATCCTGAGCTATGTTGTCTTCAGCCTGCTCAGATTTATCTTCAGATTTTTCATTCGATTTTTCATTCTTCTTATCTGAAGACTTATCGTCATTCTTACTATCTGTTTCGTCTCCAGTTTTGTCATCTGTCAGTTCATCAGAAGCTGTAGCTGTTTTGTCATCAGTTCCGTTCTGATTCTTTGCATCAGTGATGTCGTCAGTCTCACTATCCTGATTGCCAGAGATGTCATCAGTCTTATCCCCCTGATTATCCCCACCATCTGTAACATCACTATCAGGTGTTGATGAATCCGGTGTTTCAGAGTCATCATATGACTTATCGTCATATTCTGCATCCCCCTGCGAAGCATACGTTGCCTGACTATTTTCTGCCGCGAAGGTGACATTAGCCGGAAACATAGTAATTACCATGGCAGAACAAAGGAGCATCGCCAGAAATCTTTCACGTAATCTTTTGAATCTCATTTGAAACCTTCTTTCTCTTAGATTTTCTATTTTTTCAGCAGATGTTTCTATCCACCTGCTGAACATTTACCACTAATTTGACATTATAAAATAAAATAATAATTATGTCAACTCGTTTGTTACAAAATTGTTACAAAATAATTACGTTTCGTCATTTTTTTATAATCCTTCAGCTACATCTACAAGATACTGGCCATAGGAAGTCTTCATCAAAGGCTCTGCCAGCTTCAGCAGCTGCTGTTTATCTATAAATCCTCTTCTGAATGCAATCTCTTCGATACATGAGATGTACATTCCCTGTCTCTTCTGAAAAGCTGCAACAAAATCAGCAGCGTCAAGAAGCATGTCATGATTTCCTGTATCCAGCCATGCAAAACCACGGCCAAGAGTTTCAACCATAAGAGTTCCTCTACTTAGGTATTCATTATTTATTGATGTAATCTCTATTTCTCCTCTTGCTGAAGGCTTAACATTCTTTGCAATCTCAACAACATCATTATCATAGAAATAAAGTCCAGGTACAGCATAATTTGACTTTGGATTTGCAGGCTTCTCCTCTATAGAAAGTGCCTTTCCATTGTCATCGAATTCAACCACACCATACTCTCTTGGATCCTTAACATAGTATCCGAATATAGTCGCACCCTTTTCTCTGGCTGCTGCAGCCTTCAAAACCTTTGTAAAGCTCTGTCCATAGAAAATGTTATCGCCCAAAACAAGTGCAACATTATCGTTCCCAATGAATTCTTCACCTATGATAAATGCATCTGCAAGTCCTCTTGGAGTTTCCTGAACTGCATAGCTGAACTGCATTCCCAGCTGCTCACCTGTTCCGAAAAGTTCCTTGAAAGATGGCAGATCTCTTGGCGTTGAAATGATAAGCACTTCTCTGATCCCTGCCAGCATAAGTGTTGAAAGTGGATAATAAATCATCGGCTTGTCATAAACCGGCATAAGCTGTTTTGATACAGCCTTTGTTAATGGATAAAGTCTTGTTCCTGAACCACCTGCTAAAATAATTCCCTTCATACTTTTTAATCTCCTTGTATAAAAATATTATATAAACTCTATTAAAATGTTAATCGTAGCCGTTTTTCTACACTCGATTATTTTTCTGCTCTTCTTCCTTTACTATATTAGTAAAATATAAGTCCCCCTTCTCGTAAACTGCAGGATATTTTGACCTGAAGATTCTGAGGTCCTTTCTGGTAAGACCTTTACGCTCGAATACTTCATCAGCATCATAACCTCTTTCGGTTTTTGCCTGGAAATTAGCATTGGCGTCATAGATACATTTCTTACCCTGCTGAGTGAGACGATAAGTGTATTCGATCATGGTGTATTCACCCGTGTAGTCTTCAGACCAGTTTCCGTTTTGTCTGATGTCTTCTAGTCTGAACAGGGTAACTCCTCGCCTCAAGGCCGAATATGCGCTGTAGTTAAAATACATTTCATCATAGATGCTGTGACGGATGTACATCCAGCCTACAACTTTTTCCTTCTCAAGGACAACACCTGCGTGGCAGATAGTTCCATCAGTACAGTAGACCTTACCTCCCATCGCGCCAACATCAGGACGATTGGACATGTAGCTCAGCATATTTGAAATGCCGTCCTCACCCATCATCGTAACTCCAGCCTCGATGAATAAAACATATATATCCTCAGATTTTACAGACTTAAATTCCTCGTTTTTCTTAAAGCCTTTTTCAAACTCCTGAATACCACGATTCAGCTGTGGTGCAAGGCTCTTGTCACCATTATTCTTTATCCTGATAAAAGATAGATTTTTAAAATCAGATTTATCCAGTATTGACTGCATTGTCCGGTTATACTTATCATCGTCATCTGCATCTATGACTATTACGACCACAAAAGGATTGCCCTTCATCTCAAATCTAGTATGATAATATCCCAGATGATCTCCAATCTCAGCCTTAGCTGTGGATCCAATTCGGTCATAATGTGCCTGCAATGCAAGCGCTCCGGCGTCATAAGCATACATCTTTGCAGCAGGATTTCCGGCTGTTGAAGTATCATTTATTCTCCAGCTGTAAACAACCTTAGGAACATGAGTTACATTTCGTGCTTTTTCGGTACAGCGAAGAATGAAATCATAGTCCTGCGCTCCGTTATAGGTATCTTTAAAAAGTCCTACTTCATCAACCAGTGTCTTTCTGACGACAAACATATGAGTAATGTAATTACAGCTCTCCAAAAGCTCCTGATTGAAATCCGGCTTTATATTCGGCTCAAATCGTCTCTTTGCGTTAGCGTTGGTTTTATCCTCATCCGTATATAGAACATCAAGTATCGTGTCATATTTTCTTACGTATTCTTTTGATGTATCTGCTGAAGGCTCATATGCTGGATTTTTACAGAGATTCTTATTCATCAACTTTACGCATTCGTAAAATGCATTCGGAGTGAACAGGTCATCATGATCCCCCAAAATTATGAAATCTCCCTTTGCTATTGAGAAGGCCTGATTAGTATTGGATGAAATACCAAGTGGTCCCGGAAGTTCAGCAGTATATTTGATTCTTCTATCCTTCTTTGAATATTTCTGAATGATTTCTGAAAGCCTTGAGCTATCACGACTTCCATCTGAAAAACAGATTTCCCAGTTTGAATACGTCTGATTCTGAATTGAATCAATCAGTTCATCCAGAAACTTCTCATCAGTTTCATAAAGAGGCACAAGAACACTGAAAAGCGGTCTGTATTCCAAAAGCTTTTCTTTTTTCTTCTGCTTTCTTAGCGCATCTAAGTCCGGTGAATTCTTCTTGATCCATTTATTATAATTTCTGTTCAGATTTATATAAGATGGTGACAAATGAATCTTGACCTTGGACATCGTCTCTCTGACACCATAATTCTGAAGGTTTCTTACCACCTTCTCAGAATATCTTGAGATGACATTGGACCGGGAGAATTCATCATCATTCTTTCCCATCGGAATCTCTCGCACGCAGTTTCTTTCACCCTCGGACATTGTAACTCTGAGTTTCTTATATTCACCATCAACGGAGATTTCAAACCCGAGACAGGCATCATCAGGACATTCCGGAAATTCAATCAGAACATCATCTCTTGGAATAAACTCGATCTTATAATCCATTATTCCCAAAGCATTTGAATTTCCAACTCTTGAAGTTCCGTCAACTCCAGCAGACAAATACTTTGCCGCATCAAAACTATCACTATTAATATGCTTTTTTATTTCTTTTCTTGAAAGCTTTTCTTCTCTTATAGAATCCTGATCAGATATATTCTCTCCGATTTCATCATCAGAATTTAATCCAGCAATAGACTTAGCCGCTTTTCCAGACATTTCCTTTACTGGCTCAATTTTTATGGCTGTCGCCTGTGTTCCGGCCATCCAGCCCTTAATATATGTCTTTCCTTCTTCATAATAAGCTATGTCCACACTTAGGAAGAAGCTGTTCATCCTGTCAAGCGCTTTATAAAGACTTCCCTTATAAAGCATAATGCGCTCAATCTCCTTGGAACCGACCTTCTTTTTTTCGCCAACTAAAACAAGCTTTGCATTAGATGGATATACTCTTCTGACAGTAGAAAGATCTATGAAGAATACACCTAAATAAGATATGGTTTCACCCTTTCGTCTTCTCATCTGAATAGGTGGAAGCTTGACAGCCTCAAGTCGACATTTAAGCGCCTTCACCGGTTTCCCATTTACGAAAATTGCAGCCCTTGGGCGGAGTCCTTCAAGAAATCCATCAACTGCATATCCCTGAACAGCTATTTCTTTTTTAGAATTGACAGTGCTTCTTAAACGATCGAAGAAGAAGCTCTGAGTATTATTATCTGACATATTTTTTCCTTTATATAGATATTAAGATTATTTAGTCTTTAACACTGTATATCTTCCTGCCTCACCAAGTACGGGAAGCTTTTTGGTGAATTTTTTATACAACTTATGATCTTTAGGGAGTATTATGTATTCACAATCAGAATTCATTGCTATCTTATATATTCTATCTGAAGTAACATAGCTTTTTTTAGTTCCACCAAACTTCACCGCGAAAAGGTCTCCCAGAGCTGCGTTCCAGTTTTCCTGCTCAACTGCGTCCTTCAAGTTCACTGGATTAATAACCGCATATGGAAACATTGGAAGTATCGCAGCGTCGTAGGTTCTTATTTCAATAAAAACATCCCTGTTATAAACCGCCATTTTTACAGCCTGAGGATCACCACTATCCTCTTCTATTATCCGACAGGCTTCCATAGTATCCTCTTCAACCCTATATATATTGGGTATAGGAACAAGTCCGTTATTCTCAGTTGCTCCAGTATAAATATCTGGAAACTTCGACTTCACATATACCTGCTGATAGGAAAATGCAAGAAGTCCAAAGGTAAGTACTATTGCTACAACTGTTTTTTTCTCAGATTTTATCTTGTCATAAAGCTTTATTCCAAAATACGAATACCCCATTGCCAAAGGAATTATCCAGAATAATCGGAAATATCTTGTAGCAAATCCAAACTTATCCACCAAAATCCATGCCACCCACGGATTGTAGCATACAACTAATAGAACTCCAAGACTCACAAGATAAAAGGTTCTCTCCTTTTTGTCTCCTTTAACTGCAAAATAAACAAGAAGTCCTATATATCCAATCAGCATAACAATTATAACCGGATTGAAAGTTGTAAGATACAGCTTCATAGCTGTCCAGAAATATTCAGTTCCCGAATGTTCATTTGGGTCAAAATGCATTTTTCTTATCCTTTAGTCACAGTAATACTCAAAACTCATCAAATAAACTTTTCAACCTGGAAATGCAGAGTATATTTATCTATATATGGTAAGATCAATCTTTCCCGTTCTTCCCAGATAAAAAACTGCAAAAAAGGCCATACACACAACTCCCATTGCAACTATATGTTTAATAACTTTTTTATCTTTCTTAACAAGAAGGAATGGAAGCCATCCTGCAAGTACAAACGGAAATGTAAACATCATAGATAAGGAATATGTCATACTCCCCCAAAGGACTATCGCTGATTTCCAAAGAAGCCCCCAGTCCTCAGGTGTATCATACATTTTCCAAAGAAGCAGCATCATAAGAGGAATAGGAACATTCATTACAAAGCCCTTTCCTTCATAAGTTCTGAAAAATGTAAAATAACCCGGAAGGAGCTGTGATCCCACCATTAAATTGCTAAAGGCCCAGTAGAGAAAGAAGATAAGTAGTTTCTTAGTATCGCTATCCTTACCTAAATACTTGGCAAGTTCCCAGACTACAAGACTTTCCATCAACACAAAGACCGCTGTGAGTACAGTTCTTACTTCAACCATGGTATGCATTCCAGTAAGCTTACACACCATAGCACTATGATCTAAAAAGGTACAAAGATACCTGTCATTATTGAATACACTAAGCTCAAGCCCTGAAGCAACATCATGAGTCATAAGCTCATTATTAAAGACTCCCGTGCTTACCCAGCCAACAAACCAGACCTGATTGAAGCCATTTACAAGTCTGCATATAATCTCAATAAATGTAATCTGAGCCGCTGTAAAAATCGTAACGACTAGTGAAAGCGCCTTATGTTCCTTAAAGCTTTTAATTCCATTTTCAATGCTCTTAGCTATATATTTTCTAAAAATATTAAGTATAAGAACACATAAAACAGAAATGAAAACAAGCCATATCTTACCGATCACATCTAAAGGAACAAGATAAAACTTCATAGGAAGAACATAAATGAAATATATTATTCCATAGAAAAACATACCATAAATAAGCTCCTGAACCGGACTATTCTCTAATCTGAACAGTTTCGATGCAGCAACACCCACCAAATAATATATGAGTAAATATATCACAAAGCAGCAAATAGCCATGATTATTTGGGACATACTAATTCTCCATCACTTTTCATTCTTCCAGCTTTTCAGAAATAACCTCTTCCAGACTCAATTACTATAATCTTTGTCTAAGCATATTCACTGTCTGGACCGC
>JAILEL010000190.1 GCA_024687845.1 Eubacterium sp. | reverse complement strand
AAGATCCTTATATAAAATGCCATCCAAATGATCAAGTTCATGACAGATAGCTCTTGCAAGAAGCTCAGTACCTTCTACTTCTATCTCGTTCATATCTCTGTCAAGTGCTCTACACACTACATGGTTTGGTCTTGCGACCTCGCCCTGAAGCCCAGGCAGACTAAGACAGCCTTCTGGACCAATCTGTTCTCCATCAGACTCAATTATCTCAGGATTGATAAGCACCAGTGGATTACCTTCCATTGTATCAATCACTACTATTCTTCTGAGAACTCCAACCTGAGGTGCAGCAAGTCCTACACCATTAGCTTCGTACATAGTATCAAACATATCATCTATTAATGTACTGAGTCTTTCAGTCATTTTTTCAACCGGCTTGCAGACCTTTCTCAGTATTTCATCGCCATCTTCCCTGATATTTCTTATTGCCATAATTCTACCTGCTTTCTACTTTTTAATACTCTGATATGGTGTAAGTATTACCTCCTGACACCATTTGACATTGGGATTGTTCCATTTCTATATCAGTCGCATAGGATTAAAGTCATACTGTACTTCAATCATATCATTCGACTCTTCCAGCTTCTTATTGGTAAAGAGTTCATCTGCATGGCTGCATGCCTGAATCAACGCTTCATATTTTAAAGCTTTTATATATATGACCTTTCGATATACGTTGTTGATTCTGTAGATTGTCGCCTGTGCAGGACCACTCACCTTATAATCGTCCGATATTTTCCTTAATTCATCTGACAGATAATCTGACATTCTTGTAACATAACCTTCATCTTCTGATTCTAACAGTATACCCAGCATCTGATATAACGGCGGAAGTCCCAGAAGACTTCTGTACTGGATCTCGTATTCGTAGAATCCTTTATAATCCTGAACCGCTGCACACTGAATAGCATAATGCTCCGGCTGGTAGGTCTGAAGAATTACATTTCCTGGTTTGTATCCTCTTCCTGCTCTTCCAGCAGCCTGTGTAAGCAAGTCAAATGTTCTCTCGGCCGATTCAAAATCCGAATCAAAAAGGCTTAGATCCGCGAGTATATTTCCAACTACAGTTACCTTCGGAAAATCATGTCCCTTAACTATCATCTGAGTTCCTATCAGACAATCCGCTTTGTGATTTCTGAACTTCTCGATTATCTGGCCATGAGCTCCTTTTTTCGAAGTTGTGTCTCTGTCCATTCTGATAGTTTTAATGTCTGGAAACAACCGTTTCACTTCCATCTCAAGCTTCTCGGTTCCGGTGCCATAACCACCTATCATTTTCGAGCTGCATTTAGGACACTGCTTAACCATTTCCATAGTAAATCCGCAGTAATGACACATCAGTTTATTACTACCATGTAACGCAAGCGATACATCACAATTGGGACATTTTACAACCTCTCCGCATTCCCTGCAGGAGACAAATGTGTTAAATCCTCTTCTATTTATAAAGAGCATCGCCTGCTCTTTTCTATCAAAAGCTTCCTTTAGTCTGTTATATAATTCCTGAGAAATAATGCTTCTGTTACCAAGCTTCAATTCCTCTCTCAGATCAACCACACTGACCTCCGGAAGTGTAGCTCCACTCACTCTCTTTTCAAGACTAAGCAATTCATACTGACCATTTAATGCTTTATAGTAGCTTTCAATTGATGGAGTAGCCGATCCAAGAACAACGCTTGCGCCTTCAAGCTCCGCCCTTTTTATAGCTACTTCCCTTGCGTGATATTTCGGAGTCATTTCACTTTTATATGAAATATCATGTTCTTCATCTATTATTATCAGACCAAGGTTTGGAAATGGTGCAAAAAGTGCAGATCTCGGTCCTATCATTATATGAGTTTCGCCATCACGGATTTTCTTAAACTCTCTATATTTTTCACCCTTACTAAGCTTTGAATTCAGGATTGCAATGCTATCCTGAAAATAGCTGCTGAATCTGGCTACTGTCTGATAGGTAAGCGCAATCTCCGGCACCAGAACTATAACGTCTCTGCCTCTGGAAATCACCTCTTCTGCCATTCTTATGTAAACCTCAGTCTTGCCGCTTCCTGTAATTCCATGAAGCAGATAGGTCTTATTAAGTCCTGTACTTATATCACCTATAAAGCTGTTTATAACAGACATCTGATCTTCTTCGAGGTTTTCAATTGGTTCAAACTGTGGAATGAAATCCCCAGTTTCAACCCTCTGTTTAGTTTCCCTTACCTTCTCTTTAACTGGCATGACAGTCTTCAGAGCATTTATCATTGTGCCTCCATAGAAGTTTTTCATCCAGCCAGCAAGTTCTATCAGTCTGCTCTCCACTTCCAGCTCTCGTTCTGAAACGGAAATAATCTCTTTAATTTTTGATGGATCAAAATCCGGAGTTTCCCTAAGGCCGATAACATATCCCGTCCGGTTACTATTGCCTCTGCCAAATGGAACCTTAACAACACAGCCAAGTCTCACCTTGCCCTGCAGCTCATCCGGTATCTTATATACAAAAGGCTTATCGACATTACTCTGCGAAATATCTATTATTATATCCGCATATTGAGCTTGCATCCTCTTCCTCCAGTATTTCACGAATCAGGTCGCGTTCATCCATATGATGTTTAACGCC
>JAILEL010000167.1 GCA_024687845.1 Eubacterium sp. | reverse complement strand
GAAAAGGAAGAAGAAAGAGTACAGGAAGAAAAGAGAAAGGAGATTTATTTAAAGAAAAGGAAGATACGATTAACTATAATTTTGATATTAGTGGTAATTATGAGTCCAATAGTTTTTGTATGTATCAAAGCTAATCCTAATTTAGTAAACTTTTTATATAGAAAAAGTAAAATTAGAGAAGCGAATAATCTCGTTAATATTGGAGAATTCCAGGCGGCGTGGGATATGTATGATAATATACAAGACGAAATAGATTCAGAAGTAATTAAGTATATCAATTTTAGACATTTTCATAATAATGATGAAAGATATCAAGTGTATGAAAATGAATATTCTTTAAGCCAAAAAAGGTATTATACTACAATAACAGGTGATGAAAATGGATTTGAGCAGAAAAGGAAAGAATGTAAAGATGGATTTTATGATATGTTAAAAAAACTGATTATTAATGGAGAATATGATAAGGCAAGTAATTATTTTCATGATACAGATCTTCATGATTATGATAATCCTTTACATAATATTTGTGCTTCGGTATATTCGATAAATAATTTTGAGGATGGCAAGGAACATAATTTATATGAGGATTATAGAACGATAAAGCAATTCTCTGATGAGTACAATATAAGTGGATTATTGGATAATTCAAAATTTGATTACATGTTATCTTTGAATGGAGAATGGATTTGTAAAAAGTCAGAGAAATTGAATGAAGAGGGGAATAGAATACGAATTAATGAAGGAATAATAAATGATATATATATATCTGAAATAGTATATGAGAGTGGAAAGTATTATATACGTGAAGATAAAAAAACATTTACATGGATTAAGGGTGAAATAGTTAATTATGATGGATCAGGTGACGATACTTTTGATATTGCTGTTGTAGATTCATCCAGTTCAGATGAGGGGATAGAATCGTCGTATAGGAGAAAATAATAAAAATACTTTTTTCTTTTTGCTCTCATCGTGATGCTTCACGGATTTGGTGATTCAGCCGAAAACTTTCGCTGCATCAGCGGTTTTGATAATGATGTGCTTCCGATGGGCTACGCTGTCTGCTATGTTAGAGGAACCGCCAACGCGAAGGCCAGAAGAAACAATAAGAGCTGGAACTAAAAAAGAATCGAGCCTGATTATAACAGTGTCAGCTTCATTAAAGCTCTCGTAAACTATCTTGTTGATGAGTACTCGCTCGACGGGAATCATGTGTTCTGCGTCGGTTTCTCAAACGGCGGACTCATGAACTTCAGACTTGTGCTTGAAACTTAGGATACATTCCTTGCTTGCGCAAGAGTCGGCGGTGATCTTTGTAAGACAGTCTGGGACATGCGTACCGAAAAGAATGACGTTGGAATGCTTGTAGTCTACGGAAAATCGATATGTTATTTCGTATCTGTAATTAGATAGTTCTTTTCATACAGATGTGCAAATTCCGCTAAATCTGCACACCAATTCCAGATGAGCTGAATACTATTCCGCTCGAACTGAACACTAAGAGGCTTAAGGTCTCTTAACTATAATCAATCAGTATATGAATGCCCTGTCAAGGGGCGTAAAAGCTTCAATTTACCCTTGACTGGGTATTTATATACTGATATGCAGTTCAAACGGAAAGACATGCAGATTAATCCAAGGTGACCATGCAGTTCATTCCGGAATCAACATGCAGTTTGACTGGAATATGCATACAGATGCGGATTCTAATAAGAAATTTGAAGATTTTTGATTGTTTTCCTGTGTGCACATTTAATAAACTTCTTATGCAATAAAATATAAGGAGCCTTGTCAAGACAAGACTCCATAAAATGCGTTTTCGTTCAGTTCAAGCGAACCTATTCGGTTTGTGGTTTCCGCATAACCCACGGGCTGGCTCCGCATGAAGCTGCATACCGACACAGTTTCATGTTTCATAACCACGATAGCTGGTCATTGCCGCTATCCACTGAATTCATTATAACATAGTTTTATTCTAAGTTAAATCAGTGTTTTTCGGTTGTTTTGATGTGAGTACCTGTTACCATGAATGAAGAAAAAATGATGATTGGCGTATTGGTTTATATTTTTTCATCATTCAGAAACAGGTTGTAGTCCGAGTACTTGTCGAACGTAACTTATTGTTACATCTATTTTTTGAGCTATCTCATTAATAGAGAGTCCCATTTCATAATATGCTAATATTTTGCCACGAACTTCGCCTTGTGCGATACCTCTAGCCTCGCCTCTTGCTTCAATTGTATCAATCCATTTTTCAGACATATTTTCACCTTCTTTCTTTTCAACAACCCTCCATATTTCACCTATCCTTTTATCACCAGTGATAGCGGTCAGCAGTTTGATTATTTCATCGACATGCTCAGGTTTTTTATCCGGAAATCGAAATACTTTATTTTCTCTTCTGTCCTTGAAATATCGTGCTACTATTTTAAAATCACTCGTGAACATATCTATTTGTTCATCTGTTAAAAATGCAATATTATAAACGAAAATCTTATAATCGTTAACATACGGCTTTAAAATTTCTGGAACATCTAAACAGCTGAGAAGATTAAGATTCTTCGTCCATCTATGCTCACTGAAGTTTAAAACAATTGATATAACAGGATATATTCGTTTTGCTTTTTTATCGAGCAGTTGTTCTCTGTAATTTGCGCCATCATATCCGATAATTCTTACAGGCATATTTTTAAAATACTTATTTTGATTTTCAAATCCGATTGATGAAAGGATGATATTTCCGTGCTTCCATTTTTTGCCTGTGTCACGTTCTTCTTCATGGAGTACACCAGTTTCAGCCTTGTATTGACTGACAGGTAGCATGTTTTCAAGCTCGTTATCCTTAATTATTCGTTCACCATTAAAAAGAAGCACGTTAACGATATCAGTAAAGATATCGTTATAATCCTCCAATAACTTTTCCGGCAAGTCTTTATTTGCCATACAAAATCCTCCTTGTAAAATATCATAGTTAACTATTTGCAAAATAATCTAATGAAATTATGATCCTCTTACAAGGTAGGGCTCGAAATCTTTAGTTATCAATTTTAGGCCTTTCCGGCCTCTTGTGCTAACTCGATTTTAATATTTTGCGATTCGTTTTTCAATAGACAATTGAATATCGTACATCTTAAGAAAGGTATAAATTATATAGCACTATTCACCAGTTATTGTTAAAGTGATGACATTGGGTACCTGTCACCATGAAAAAAATGTGAACTAAAGTATAAAAAAATGGTAGTTGGAGAAGGTATGGTTTTTGTATATTTTCTTTTTGTTGAGATTACTTATTATTTTCTGATCCAATCCTGATGCATATGGTTCAATGACTATTCATAAATTTAACTATCTCACAAATTGTATTTTCAAAAAAAAGGATTATAATAGATATAACCTTATGGGCTGGGACATAAGGTTATATATATTTTTCTTATTTTTGCGTATATGTTCAGACAAAATATGGATTATTTGAGGATGTTTATATGGAGAAAGACATCACTCAGAAGACATTAGAAGATTATAAAGATGTATTTGCTGATATCATTAATGGTTTTGTGTTTGAAGGTAAACAAGTTGTTACTCCTCGACAATTGGTTAACTCTAGGACCAAAAGCCAGTACAAAGCGGATGATAGTAAGATTCACGAGCAGGAAAGAGATAATTCAAAGTTTTGGAAAAAAGAACAAATGTTAATATCTGTTTTCGGTATTGAAAATCAGATTGTTTCGGAAAAGAATATGCCGATAAGGATAATTGGATATGATGGGGCGTCTTATAGAAGCCAGATTCTAGGAAAACCACCATTCAGCTATTATCCTGTAGTCACCATAGTATTATATTTTGGAATGACTCATTGGAATTATTCAAAACATTTGATTAATTTATTTGATATTCCGGAAGAGATGAAAATATATGTAAACGATTATAAGATAAATGTTTTTGAAGTGGCATTTTTAACGCCAGAACAGGTAAATATGTTTAAGAGTGATTTCAGAGAGGTGGCAGATTTTTTTGTTCAGAAAAGAACTAAAAAGAAATATGTGCCTTCTAAGAGAAAGCTTAAACATGTAGATGAGGTATTAAAGCTTCTTGAAGTTATGACTGGGGATGACAGATTTAAGGAAGTTATGATACCTGAGGATAGAAAGAAGGATACGACGATGTGTGAAATAGTAGATTCTTTTGTTAGAAAAGGAATATCACAAGGAATATCGCTGGGCGTTGAACAAGATATCCGTTCAATTAAAAACCTGGTTGATTCCGGAGATGTACCCGCTGATATAGCTAAAATAATTATTGCTAAACTTTCCGAGTCTCGTAAATGAAGCCAAAAACTTTATTAAAGTCTTCTGAAATGAAAAATCAAAATGACAATTGAATATCGTATATCTGAATAAGATTTAAATTATATAGCACTATTCACCATTTATTGTTAAAATGATGAATAGTGTTATTTTGATGGAAATAATAGTATAAAATAGTAAGGATGAGAAATGAAAAGAGTATTATTAGTTATAATTACAATCATTTTATTGGTAGCTGCCGATGGCTGTGGAAGAATCTCCAACACACTGAATAATGGAAATAATAATAGCGTGAATTCAGGTAATGTCACGCAGGCTACTACGGAGGATGTTGCGGATGGAATGGATATTGCTTCCGCAACTAACTGCCAGTTCTATGTGATGAATCTTAAAGGTAATATTGTTGAAGTATATAACGAGGGTGAAGTACACCTAAGATCACTGATGTATGATAAAGGGGTAACATTACCGGAGATAGAGGATGGACATTTCAAAAAGATTACAGCTGTCGCAGATATTTATTATGGCGGAGAAGGTGGTTTTTGTGGCGATAAGTTTGTTAAAAGGATTAATAATGTTGAGGATGCCGATTATAAGGAAGTAATTGAAACACTTGAAGTAGTAGATGCCAGTTCAAATGTTTTTCATGCCAGGGAGATGCTCAAATATCAGGAAATGAACGATAATTACATCCTTGTGGCAAATGGTGATGAGGTGGAGGTCTATAAGGATGGTGAGTTTTTTGTGAGCTTTCTGTTAAATGAGGTTTATGATACAGATTATCCTAAGCCATTCTTTGAAGCGCTTGAAGCTTCTACAGAATCAGAAGTTGTTGATGAAAATAGTGCAGGGGATGCGGAAGAAGACACATCGGATATTGGCACATACAAATATGTAGAGGTTGATGGTTACAAGCAGATTACTGCAGCAACAGCTCAGAAGATAATGGAAAATGAAACTGGCTACGTTATAGTTGATGTAAGAACGGACACTGAATATTATGATGGGCATATTCCGGATGCAATCCTTGTTTCAAATGAATATATAGAAGATAAGGCGATTCCGGAACTTCCTAATATGGACCAGATGATTTTAGTTTACTGCCGGAGCGGAAGAAGGAGTAAGGATGCAGCAAAGAAGCTGGCGGCAATAGGATATACAAATGTTTATGAATTTGGCGGCATTATTTACTGGCCGGGACCAACAACTACAGAGTTTTAAAAGTGATATATTAGTTTTATAGCTTAAATTATATAGAACTATCAACCATTTAATGTTAAAATGGTAATAGTGCTATTTTGCTATTGAAAAGGTTATAAAATAAGTGGCGAATTCAATAAAAAAGGTTCGGAGGGGGATTCATGAAGGCATTTAAAAAGGTGGTTGAGAAGTACAATAGCGTTAGTCTTATTTTTCGTATTTTCATAGGTATTGTAGTTGGAGTTGTTATAGCACTGATTTTTCCAGGAGCGCCTTGGATTTCTATTTTCGGAAGTCTTTTTGTCGGGGCTCTTAAAGCTATAGCTCCTGTGCTTGTAGCAGTGCTTGTATCGAGTGCACTGTGTCAGGGGGCAGCTAAGCTGGATAAGAGATTCGGAATGGTTATATTTTTATATCTGTTTACAACTCTTATTGCATCTATAATTGCGGTAATTGCAAGCTTTATTTTTCCACAGACTATGGTTCTTGCTGAGGGTGTAGGAGAGCAGACACCTCCTGGTGGACTTGGAGAAGTACTTAGTAATCTTCTGATGAATATTATAGTTAATCCGGTTCAAGCTACAGCAAGTGCTAATTATATGGGAATTCTGCTCTGGTCAGTAATTTTCGGAATGGCTCTTAAGAAGATTGCTTCTGATACTACGAAGCAGATGCTTTCTGATTTTTCTGATGCCGTATCACAGGGGGTTAAATGGATTATAAATCTTGCACCTTTTGGTATATGTGGTCTGGTTTATGATTCTGTTTCGAACAATGGTCTGAATATATTTATAGATTATGGTAAGATTGTAGCTCTTCTTGTTGGAAGTATGCTGACAGTTTCGCTTGTAATTAATCCTATCATTGTTGCTATATGTCTCAGATGTAATCCATATCCTCTGGTTTGGAGATGTATTAAAGAAAGTGGATTTACTGCATTTTTTACAAGAAGCTCGGCCGCAAATATTCCTGTAAATATGGAGCTCTGTGAGAAGCTTGGTCTTGATAAGGACGTTTATTCAGTTTCTATTCCACTTGGAGCAACAATCAATATGGATGGTGCAGCTATCACCATTACAATTATGACGCTGGCAGCAGCAAATACAGTCGGTGTTCATGTGGATATTCCAACTGCATTCATAATGTCATTTCTTGCAGCTGTAGCAGCCTGTGGAGCTTCCGGAGTTGCTGGCGGATCACTTCTGCTGATTCCTATGGCCTGCTCGCTTTTCGGTATATCAAATGATATAGCTATGCAGGTTGTTGGAGTTGGTTTTATTATCGGTGTTATTCAGGATAGTGTTGAAACTGCACTCAATTCTTCAGGTGATGTTCTTTTTGCAGCTACTGCAGAATATTATGAGTGGCGTAAACAGGGAAAACCACTTCCGGATTTCCTTATTAAAAAATCATCTAAGCAGAATTAAGAATCATATGGAAAAAAAGAATTCAGGAGCCTGGAATTCGAAATCATCGAATCTAGGCTCCTGAATTCTTTTATCTATATAGATTAACGTGTCATCGAGTAGGGGACTCCTACTCGATTTGTTTCTTCAATAGTAGGATATACTTTTCTATAGAAATGGAAATAATATCTCAACCATGCAGTTACTCCGCTGATAGCCCATACAATGCCTGCTGATATCCAGATTCCTTTGGCACCCATTCCGAGATAGGCTGTCAGGAAAATAGGAATGGTAAATCTTCCTATTACCTCAATGATACCATTAAACAGTGCGAAAAATGCATCGCCCACTCCGGTAAGTATTCCTCTTACAACGTAAATCATACCAAGAGTAAAATAGAAGAGGCTGGTCATTCTTAGTCCCATTTTTCCAAGTTCTATAACTTCTGGCTCTGAAACAAAGAGAGATGTGATTGAACCACCGAATGTATACATTACAAACATCATGACTATGGTAATTACTGTCATGATAATAAGACTATATCTATAACCGCTTAGTACTCTATCATTTTTCTTGGCTCCATAATTCTGACCACAGTAGGTTGAAAGTGAAGCACCAAGAGTTTGATATGGCATGTGGATAAACTGTTCGATTCTGCCTGTAGCTGTAAATGCAGCAACTACAACTGTTCCATATGAATTGACTATACGCTGAACTGCCATAGTAGATATAGCAATCATGGCGAACTGAAGTGACATAGGAACACCGAGCTTTAATGTTTTCAGAATCATATCCTTAGATATAACAAAATTCTCTTTCTCAATTCTGAAGACTGGGTTCTTCTTATATGCGTATATTCCGCTGGTTACCGCAGATAAGCACTGTGCAATAACGGTAGCAAGAGCAGCTCCTGCAACTCCCATCCTGAATGTATAGACAAAAAGAATATCAAAAAATACATTGAATATGGTTGATATTATAAGAAAATAAAGTGGAGTTTTGGAATCACCAAGAGCTCTTAAAATCGCAGAAACAAAATTATAAATAGATGTAAAGAACAGACCAACACACATGAATCTGATATACATTATTGAATCTGCAATGATATTTTCCGGAGTTGATAAGAGCCTTAAAATATTTGGTGCTGAAATAAAACCTATCGATCCAAAAAGTATCGGAATGATAAGCATAATAAGGCCGGTATTAACGATAGTTTTTTTCACATTATCTGTATCATGTGCACCAAAATACTGTGAAACAATGATTCCGCCACCGCTGCTTATTCCATTACATAATGCGAAGAAGAGAAATGTAATAGAAAATGTTGCACCTACGGCTGCTAGTGCATTTGCTCCAACTATTTTACCAACAATCATTGAATCAGTCAGATTATAAACCTGTTGAAACACATTTCCGATAAGTGCAGGAATTGCAAATATCAATATATGTTTAAGTGGACTGCCTACTGTCATATCTGTTGAGTTATCTTTCATATCTTTACCTACGTTCCCATAAAATTCTAAATAATTTACTGAAGAGATAATATACTTCTATTTTATTGAGAAATCAATTCAAAAATTGTCATGTAATATATCATTTTTTGTTGTGATATGGACTTAAGGCCTGGTTTTTAGTATAATTTGATATAGTTAATTGCACAGTTTTAATGGGGTTATGATGCTGAGGGGGAATTATGAAGAGTTTACGGACTAAAATGACAATAATGATAGTTTTAGTTGTATTGGGCAGTTCTGTCCTTCTGTCATTTATCAGTTACCAGAAGGCAAAGGAAAGCCTGATTGATCAGATGGAGGTCAGTTATGGCGTGGCTGCTCAGAAATACGCTCTTGAGCTAAGCTCCTGGGTGAGCACTAATGCAACAATTATAGATACTCTTGCAGCTGAGGTGGCAGTTAATGATATATCGACAAAGGATTACGAGACATTTCATAATTATCTGAGGCATAGTAATGAGATTCTGAATAAGAATGGTTTCGTTTATGATGTATATTTTACATATCCTAATAATTTTATGGTTTGTGCATCTGATTTTGTGACGGATGGCACAGTTGATTTCGTGCATGAAAGAGAATGGTACACAAACTCTGCTCTGACAGGAGAACTTTTCTATTCTACTCCATATCTTGATTCTGATACCCATAAACCAGTTATTACAATTTCAAAGGCTGTTTATAAGAATGATGAGCTTCTGGGAGTTCTGGCTGCCGACATCTTTGTTGATGTGCTTGTTGATATGGTAAACAATGCAAATGTTGAGGAAGACAGCTATGCCTTTCTTGTAGATCAGAACATGAGGATGCTGGTCCATCCAAATAAAGCATATGATTATGATGATATGCCTATAAATGTTATGGATATACCAGGTGCGCCTTACGGTGAATTGATAGATTCCATAAGAACGAACTCTGACGAAATGATCTTCGTCAAGGATTATGATGGAGTTACAAGAGGAATTACTTATTCGCAAATGATAAATACCGGATGGTATATCTGTATTGCAACCAGCAAAAAAGTTCTGTCGAGTGGTGTTGACTCGTTGATGAATGGATTTGTTATAGCAACTGTGGTGGCGATTGTGATAGGTGTTATTACTGCCATCTTCCTCGCACATGTTTTGGATAAACTCAATAAGCAGGAGCAGGAATACAAGGAGCGTGTACTTAAACTTGAAAAACAGGCGGCTGATGAGGCAAATGAAGCTAAGAGCCGCTTCCTTGCTGATATGTCGCATGAGATACGAACACCAATAAATGCAATCATCGGAATGAATGAAATGATTCTTCGCGAATCTCATGACAAAGACATAAGAGGTTATTCACAAAATATTAAGCAATCCGGACATAATCTTCTGCAACTGATAAATGGAATTCTGGATTTTTCCAAAATTGAAGATGGCAAGATGGAAATAGTACCTGTTCGATATAATGTCAGCTCCCAGATAACGTACTTATATAATGGCGTTTCCGAAAGGGCAAAGGCCAAAAATCTTGAATTGATATTTGACATAGATCCAGAGATACCTTCTGAGCTTTATGGTGATGATACCCGTATCAATCAGGTTGTAATGAATCTGCTTACAAATGCAGTCAAATATACCGAAAAAGGTTCGGTAACTCTTAAAATTTCTAGAAAAGAGAATGCAGTGCATGATGGAAATGTAATTCTCTACTTTGAAGTAAAGGATACAGGAATAGGTATAAAGGAAAGCGATATGTCTCGCCTCTTTGAGTCCTTTGAGAGGCTGGATGTGGTTAAAAATCGTAATATCGAAGGAACTGGGCTTGGAATGAATATTACCAGAAAGCTTCTGGAACTCATGGGAAGTGAGCTTAAAGTTGAAAGTGAGTATGGAGTAGGCAGTACATTCTCTTTTGAACTTCTTCTGAGAGTTGAGAATTCTGAACCTATGGGAGACTACCGGGTTGCTCTTAAGGAGGATGATACAGAGAGTTATAAGGAATCCTTCCGGGCTCCTGAAGCGCGCGTTCTAGTGGTGGATGATACTGAGATGAATATCATTGTTGTTATGAATCTCTTGAAAAAGACTGATGTAAAAATAGATACAGCTCTGAGTGGACCGGATTCAATACAACTTGCTGAAGAAAATGCTTACGATATTATTCTTATGGATCAGCGTATGCCAGGCATGGACGGAACCGAGGCAATGAATGAAATCAGGGCTCTTGCGAATGGAAAGAATAAAACAACTCCAATGATATGCCTTACAGCTGACGTTATAAGAGGTGCCAGAGACAGATATATTGGGATGGGATTTGATGATTATCTAACTAAACCGGTGGAAGGAACAGAGCTTGAGAAAATGCTCATTATGTATCTCCCGGAGAATAAGGTGGAGATTACAACAGATGAGAAATCAATAAGGAATGATAATTCTAAAAAAGATGATTCTTATTTTGCTGAGCTTACCAAAGTCGGAGTAGATATCAACTCGGGTATGACCTTCTGCGGAGGCGATATCGAAATGTATAAAACAATACTGGATGCATTTGTTAAGGAAGAAAAAACTAAAGCACCTAATATTTTAAAAAGCTACGAAGATAAGAACTGGAAGGATTATGGAATCTATGTGCACTCCTTGAAGAGCACCTCACGGACTATTGGAGCTGATAAGTTATCTGAGCTGGCTGCAATGTCCGAAGCTGCCGCAAAGGGAGGCGACATAGATACTATCAATAAAAACCATAATCAGATAATGGAAATGTATGCCGAACTGGTAAATGTTATAAAAATCAATATGGAATCAGCAGAAGATGAAGAGAGTCAGGAAGATGATAGTGAAATACTTGAATTCTTCCCGGAAGATACGTAAGCTGAAAAAATAAAACTTCCTACATATCATATACGTGGGAAGTTTTATTTTTTTATTACGATTTAATTGCTTTTACAGATTAATCATTTTCAGGTTCATAGATAGAAGTAATATAGCTTCCGTCAGTTGCGTTTATCAGTACTCGCACGATTGTCTGCTTCTTAGCATTTTCAGCTTCCAGAGACCAGGCAGGCACAAGATTATATTGGCTGGTGCTTCCTTCAACAGCAACTGGGAAATATACAAGATTAGCACTGTCAAATAATATGGTGTCGTCAGCCTTCTTGATATCTGTTGCTTTAAGATTTTCCATAGCGCCATTTACGAAGGCTTCCATAGCTTTATCAAAGCTGAGAATATTTGCATTATCGGTAACAGTGTCACCGAAAATGTATTTGGAAGTTACAATGAATCCTAACACACCGGAATTATTTATATCAATCTGACCATACTGTATTTCATCGGCTCTATCATCGATTATTTCGGTATCAGCCATTACTTTCTGATTGCATAGGCTGTACATTACGGTTGCCTCATATCCATCTCGAATCGCACCACTCAGGTTTTCGGATTTTTCTATATCATCATTTACGAAGACAAGTTCTCCTTTAGTAGGTTTAACATCTTCAGGTATCAGGATTTCTCTTACATTAGCATACAGCGAAATGGCTTCTTCAGGAAAATCAACATAGATGTCATTTTTTAAAGTGTCTTTGGCGTAATTTATGAGTTCTTCATCGGAGAGAGTACAGGCATTAGGACGATCAGCCATTATTTCATCAAGTTTAAACTGTTTTAAACTGCCCTGGTAAGTATAATAAATTCCATCAGGACTTGAGGTGCCGCACTCAATAAGAGTTTCATCTCCAACTATTTCCCCGACATTCTTTGGGTAAAATGCAACTGCCATCTCTTTATATTTTTGGCTGTAGGATACCATTAGCTGATAGGTAATATTATTTTTAGTGCCCTCGTAAGTGTGAATATAATACATTGCCTCATCAACCCAGGTTCTATGGGATGTAAGGTTGAAATTACCTCCATTATGGTAAGAAACATACTGACAACAGTAAATAATATAAGGAGAATCTCCAAACGAAGTATTCAGATATTGGCGGGATTCTGAGTTGAGAGCTACCGCACTGTCACCAAGAAGATTTTTAACTATGTCAGCCTCTTTGACATCTTGTTCACTGATCGTTGTTACGTTGTAAATAGAGAGACTATCAGCTTCATTTACATGATAAGCTACATCTATTGAAGCACTTTTGCCATCGAGAGTAAAACTCTTGGTGAATTCGAGGTCTGAACCACCAAGCATATCACTCAGACATTTACCGGCATTTTGTTCAACAATGGCATCCTGATTTTCAGCACTTTTGTTATCATTATTATCATTGCCAGCATCTTCAGCATCAGCACTTTGAATCAAACCATATTCAGTTACTTCAGTACTTTTACTACCACATCCGGTAAGACCAGACATGCCAAGCATTGCAGCAAATAAAAGGCATGATATTTTTTTTCTGTCTTTTAAAAACATAGATTAGTTTCCCCCATTTAGAAAAATATAGACAATACACGAGTAGAATATAAATGATAAATGTATCAGAAATGTAACCTATTGTTGTTATATATTCAACCCCAATTAATTTAATTATACAGAATCTTAGTTGTTCTATACATTATCTTAGATTAAGGCTGCAAAAAGTGCCTGCAAGCAGTCATTTTTGTCACCTGTCGCATGTTACTATTCACGGTTGACTCAAAAAACACTCTTAAGTCCACATCGCCTAACGCTTATTTTTATGCAAGCATAAATAAGCTTATATGCGATGTTCTATTGCTGCTAACGCAGCACTGAATCGTGTTTTTTGAGTCACCTGCTTCACAGGTACGATAAGAATTATGCATAATTAGTCTTAGCCTGCAAGCAGGCACAACTGAATATGCATAATTCTTATCAACCGTGAATAGTAACTTGTGTAAAAACATATTGACAAGGTAGGTTAATGGTGATAATATATCGTTCCATAAGGATAGAATTAAGTTATTAAAGAATGAGGCGAAAGAGTATGTATTCATATCATAGTACAAATGTGAATATTGTAGCATGTTGTTGCAAGCAGGATTTCCGGGCATTAAAAATGGCTGGTGTTTTTGCGTGCTACATTGTTAAATGATTGATTCGCCGCTAAAAACCTACAGAGTCATTTGCCCGGGAAGCTTTTCCCGGGCTTTTTAAATGCTGGAAAGTGTAGCAAAAAAATAATGCGACTTAATTCAGATAAAACTAAAAAAGGCTATTAAACAAGAAATTAAAGAAAAGAGGAAAAGAAAATGAGCATTAAGATTAATTCATTACTAATTCATGGTGGTATCGATGGCGATGAGACTACTGGTGCAGTAAATGTACCAGTTTATCAGACATCTACTTATAAGCAGGACGGAATAGGAGAAAACAGGGGATGGGAGTACTCAAGAACCGGAAATCCAACAAGAGCAGCGCTTGAAAAACTGGTTGCTGATCTTGAGGATGGAGAATATGGAATGGCATTTGCTTCCGGCCTTGCAGCT
>JAILEL010000166.1 GCA_024687845.1 Eubacterium sp. | reverse complement strand
AAAAATGGATGAATTTTCTAAAATTGCAAGAGTTAGAGTAGATGTTGCTAATTCGTTAGATGAAGTATGAACTATTGACATTAAGATGTCTACAGCTTACCCCCCGGAAATTGTGAAGACTAGGCTGAAACAACTCGTTGGAACAATGTCAAATGGAAGTAAAAGGACTTGGAATTTCCGACAACGAAAAGAACTGCGAAGCAATATAACAACCGTATGGGATAAGGTAGAAACAAGAGAAGGCGTTAAATATGTAATAAATACTGATCATCCAATTCTAAAGATTTTAAAGGAATCCATGGATGGTAATAATCAGAAATTGTTGATGGAATATTTGGAAACTGTACAGAATAATTTACTGTTTAACAATCTGCATTATGACTTAAGTACAGATGTAAAAATAGTGAAAGATAAAGAAAGCGATGAATGCATTAGAGTAAAGAGCATGGCTATGATCATTCTGAAAGAAGCACAAAAAAATGGAAATTTACAAGATGTGGTTAAAAGTTTAGAAACTATTGAGCCATTTATGGATTACATGGATGAAATACGCGAATTATATCAGGAGATAAAATAAAATGGTCAATTTGAGGGATGCTGAAAATATAGCAAGGATTATGCTTAGAAATGATATTGGGGATAGGATTCCTAGTGAAGATGATATAAAAGCAGCAATTGAAAAAGCATCATCTCTGATAGCTCTAGATAGCAATGAAAAGGAATATCTCGAAAAAATTCTCCAATCAAGTTTTAAGGTGCAAATGGATTTGGGTGAAGATGTACATGATGAAAGTACATATAGCCCTTGGCTAGCGCATCGAAAGGCAAAAATTGATGATTATTATTGGAAGAGATATGCTAGGTATTTAGAAATTGATCTTGGTTGGATGCCAACAATCATAGAATCACTTGATGATGTCAGTGATCGTATTCTTGATCTATGTGGAAATCCAGAGGATCCTAATCCTTGGAAAAGAAAGGGGCTTATATTAGGCGACATTCAATCAGGGAAAACGTCTAATTATCTAGCACTCTGCAATAAGGCTGCTGATGCAGGATACAAAGTAATCATTCTTCTTACTGGAACAGTAGAACCTTTGAGGAAACAGACACAAGAACGAGTTGATGCTGGATTTGTAGGTTTAAACAGCAGAAATGTTTTAAAAAAGAATCCTGAAAAAAAATATCTGGGTGTCGGAAATATAGACTGTACCAGAACGGCGTATCAGTTTACAGATGTATTGACTGATTTTAATATGAATAAATTACAGTCCCTAAATTTTACAATAAAGGGGTTGTCTGAGCCGGTAATACTGGTTTTAAAGAAAAATAAAAAGGTTTTAGAGAATCTCACCACATGGCTAAAGAGTCGTAACACAGATAGACAAGGGGAGAAAATAGATCTACCTCTTCTTTTGATCGATGACGAGGCTGATAATGCATCAGTAAACACCAATAAGCCCGATCAAGATCCAACTGCGATTAATAAGGCAATTGTAGAAGTGTTGAAGATGTTCAATCGCTTTTCGTATGTGGCTGTTACTGCAACACCCTTTGCCAATATATTTATTGATCCTGATCTGGATATGAATGATGGGTTTAATCTATTTCCAAGCGATTTCATATATGCACTTTCACCACCTACGAATTATATAGGGGCAAGAAATATTTTTACAGGAGATGCCGAGTACACTAACTCTCTAGAAACGATAGAAGATGTTGCCATAGACATTGAGAATAACAGGTATGTTTTTAGATCAAGAGATCGATCCGCTCATATTGTTCCCTTTTTGCCAAGCAGCTTAAAAAAAGCCATACGATATTTCTTGCTTGTTAATACAATACGTGACTTGGATGGTGCAAACAAAACACACAGATCTATGCTCATAAATGTAAGCCAGTATGTAAATGTGCAAAGTCAAGTTTATGAGTTGGTGTCTACTTATTTGAAAGAATTAAAATCCAAGATACAATCATATAGCAAACTTGGTATTGATAGGGCGTCACAGCATACGGAAATAAAAGATATACTGAATACTTGGGATGAATATTCTTTAACTGAGGTTACTGGTTATTCTAAAGAGGAAATGTTAGATGCTCTTTACGAAGGAGTTTCTCCTATTCAAGTAAGTATTGTAAATGGAAGGTCAAAAGAATTTGGTATTGAAAAACTTGATTATGAACCCTATAAGGAATTTGGACTTAGAGTAATTGCTGTGGGTGGCAATAGTTTGTCGAGAGGACTGACTCTTGAGGGTTTATGTGTCAGCTATTTTGACAGAAATTCGCAGATGTATGATACTTTGATGCAGATGGGGAGATGGTTTGGATATAGATCCGGCTATGAAAATCTCTTCAAGATCTGGATGGAACCTAATGCAATAAACTGGTATCAATACATTACTAATGCAATTACTGAATTGAGAAACGATATCTCGGAAATGCGGAGAACGGGACTGACACCAAAAGAATTTGGATTACAAGTTCAAGAAAATATGACTGCGCTTTTTGTAACAGCGAGATCAAAAATGCGTGCCACGGAAATTTTTGAGAAGTGGGTGAGTCTTGCGGCTGAACTTGTTGAAACCCCACGATTAGTTGCAAATATTGAAACCTGTTTGAAACCGAATTTGAATAATACATGTTCATTTTTGGAAGAGATCATTAATGGGGCTGGAAAATACAGTGCTGAATACAACTATGAAAAGAATAGGGTTGTTTATACAGATATTGATAAGAATAAAATAGCAGATTTCATTAGCACTTTTATTGCTCATCCCAGACACATCCCATTTAGTGCTAAAGATTTGTCCGAACACATAAGAGATCCAAAGAGTTTCGATAAATGGACTGTATCAATTGTAGGGGGATCTGGTGATAAGTATAGTAATGAATACTTCCCGCAAGAAATCATTAATTTAGGTCTTAAATACTCAAAAAGGGTAATGATTAGAGATGAAAATTGTCTATTAATTTCTGGAGAGCGTGCAAGAGTTGGTGCGCCGGGCGCAACTAAATGTGGATTGACGAAAAAACAAGTTGATGCTATAGATGAACAGTATAGAAGTGATCCAAGGAATGAAGGAAAAACAATACCTGATAAAGTGTATTTACGAATCCCAAGGGATCCAGTTCTTTTGATCTATTTCATAGAGGTAGATCAAGAAGATAAAACCACGAGGAAATTTAATTCTGATAAGAAATCTAAAGAACTTGTGAGAGATTTGCCGGTAGTTGGTCTTGGAATTGGTTTCCCAGGGGAATATGATGGATCTAACCGAGATAGTACAAGAGTAAAATATGTGCTTAATCGTGTAAAAGTGCAGGAAGTCTTCAATTTTGAGGATGGCGATGATGAGGATGAGTATTGATACAAATAATTTAAAGCAAAAATGGAATAGCTTAAGAGATGCATCCGGAGCAATGCAAAGAATAGATCCAGATCATCCTTTACACTTCTTTGTGGGAATAAGCAGAGAAGGATATGATGAACTTGCTTTGTTCACAACGAATGAACCCTCACAGATAAAATCCAGCAAAGCTCTGGAGGTACAAATTAATCTTCGAAATGATGGGAAATGGGCTACACAGATATATTCCGTTGATAAAGCTAATCAAGACATTTTTGCAAGATTATGTGTAGATTTAATTGAATGTTCAAAAAATGCACGTACAGAAACTGAAGGGCTAGAGTTAGTTGCAAAGCGATATTTGGCATGGTCAAAATTATTTGTTTCAATAAATGACAACTTACCTATAAGCGTAATAAAAGGATTATTAGGGGAATTGTGCTTTATAAAGGTTCTACTCTCTAAAGGCATTAGTGCGGATAAAGTATTAGATGCGTGGCAGGGACCTGAAGGTGCAGACAGAGATTTTGTTTTGGGGGTATTATGGTATGAGATAAAGGCAATATCAACAGGTAAGGACATATTGACTATTTCATCACTTAATCAGCTTGAATCTAAAAATAGAGGTTATCTGATTGTGAATTGCGTGGATTCATCAACTAAGTCTGATTCAAGCGCAAAAAGTGTTAAAGAATATGTGGATGAGATACGGGATATTCTTCAAAACTTCCCAGATGCTCAAGATGAATTTGAAAAGAAGCTAATTCTTATTGGTTATATCGATAAGAAGGCGTATGAGGATATGTTTTTCGTGATTGGAAATCAGAAAGTGTTTGAAGTGAATGATACATTCCCGCGATTAATCACAGGAACTGTTCCTCCTGAGGTTACTGGAGTAAGGTATGATCTTTCGATATCGGGTATTGATGAATGGAAAGTAGAGGATTTTGACTATGAATATGGATGAGTACAGAAAAGATTACCTAGAAAGCATAAAAGCTCAAGCTGCCCACGATAGTGAAGGCACAGTTACCACTTTTGTGTCTACTATTCTTCAAGATCTGCACGATCTTAATGTTATTGATGACTTTGAGGTCTGTTATGGACAAGGACGTTATGGAAGAAAGAATTATAGGGTAGATGCATATTCTTTTGATGAATTTGATTTATCGATGTCTTTGTTTATTGCTGATTATTCCGGTGAAAATGAAATTGTAACAATAACTAAAACCGATTCTGTTGCGTTATTTGAAAAACTATTTACGTTTCTGGACGCTGTACTCAATGGGAATCTTCTTTATGAAATAGAGATAAGTCGCCCGATTTATGATTTAGTTGAGACTATTTTGGATTTAAAAAACACGATACGGAAATATAGATTCTTTATACTCACAGATAAAGAGATGAGCGGGAAAATATCATCTCTTGAGTATAGCGAAATAAACGGAACTAAAATTGAATATAACATCTGGGACATTAGCAGATTACACCGTGTTATGAGCACAGGCGATGGACACGAGCCTGTGGTGATTGATTTCCTAAATATAACTAAACAAGGATTGCCTTGTTTAGAAGCAAGTGATGTTTCAGGAGATGACATTAAATGTCTGCTTTGTGTTATTCCGGGATCCATTTTGGCGGATTTATACGACGATTACGGGAGTAGACTTTTGGAAGGAAATGTCCGTTCCTTCTTATCGACAAAAGGTGCTGTAAATAAAAATATACGAAAAACAATACTTGAGGCAGATGGCGAGAGCAAGAGAATGTTCTTTGCTTACAACAATGGTATCTCTGCAACCGCCACAGAAGTGACAATTAATGACACTGAAAATGGGAAATACATTGCATCCATCAATAATTTACAGATCGTGAATGGTGGACAAACTACTGCATCCTTATCAAATACAAGATATCGTGATAAAGCTGAATTATCTGGAATATATGTCCAAATGAAATTGACTGTTATTCCTAATCATGATCAAGCACAGATCTTGATACCAAAAATATCAAGGGGATCTAATAGTCAAAATAAGGTCTCTGATGCTGATTTCTTCTCAAATCATGAATTCAATATTCGTATGCAGCAGATTTCAAGAAAGTTGTATGCTCCGGCAAAGGGCGGTCAGCAATATGAGACACACTGGTTCTTTGAGCGCTCAAGAGGTCAGTATGACCAAGAACAGAGTAAGATGACGCAAGCTGAAAAAAAGAAGTATCAGATGCAGAATCCAAAAGATCAGAAAATTACCAAAACTGATTTTGCTAAATACCAAAATAGTTGGAGAGAATACCCTTACTTTGTGAGCCTTGGAGCGCAGAAGAACTTTACGAAGTTTGCAAATGATATTGTTCGTGAATGGAACAAGGATGATGTTCAATTCAATGAACAGTACTTTAGGGATACTGTATCCATAGCAATTCTCTTCAAGTGTGTGGATAAGATTGTACCTCAACAAAGTTGGTATGATAAAGGATATAAGGCAAATATTGTCGTATATACCTTGTCTTTATTGCATTATCTTATAGATAAACAATATGAGGGCAGTATTCTCAATCTGGGATACATATGGGATACACAGAGTGTTCCAGATGCATTGTACAATGAATTCCTTCTAATGACAAAACATGTATTTGATCATATTACCGATGAATCGCGACCAATAACCAATGTAACAGAATGGTGTAAAAAAGAGCCATGTTGGGCGGAATTAAAGGCAAAGGAATATGTACTAAGCAGTAAAATTCAGGATTATATACTGAATAAGAAAGAGCAAAAAGCTGAAAAAGTTCGCAGTAGAAGAGATCAGGTTCTCCTAAGTGGTGCTCAAGTGAAATTAGAGGTTACTCAAAAAGGTTCGGAATATTGGGAAAATGCGCTTAAGTGGGGACAATCAAAGAGACTACTTAACGAAGTTGAAATAAGTTTCCTTAAATCTGCAACTAAAATACATCTTGGAAGAGAACCTACAGAAAAACAATGCCAGCGCATAGTTAATATTGAGGCAAAATTAATTGATGAAGGGTTTTTAGGAGAATGATAAGCATATGAGAGTAGCATCTTTGTTTTGCGGGTGTGGCGGTCTTGATCTGGGCTTCAAAAATGCAGGATTTGATATTGTATGGGCAAATGATTTTGACAAGTATGCTATCCAGACATACAATGCAAATTTTGAAAAAGCGGCTTGCTGTGCAGATATCAATACTGTAAATTATGATGACATACCGGAACATGATGTTTTAATTGGCGGATTTCCCTGTCAACCGTTTAGTGTTATGGGGGATGAAAAAGGCTTTGAAGACGCACGTGGGAAATTATTCTTTCGTGTAATTGATATTCTTAAAAATCAGAAAAAACGAGGTCATCAGCCAAATGTGGTTGTATTAGAGAATGTCCGTAATCTGCTTACTCATAATGGAGGAAAGACAATTGCTAGAATGAAAAAAAATCTGGAAAGAATGGGCTATAATGTTTTTATTAGCCCGATTAACAGTGCTGATTATGGCGTACCTCAAAAAAGGAATCGTGTGTTTTTGGTCTGCTTAAAGAATGATATTAATTATCAGTTTCCTAAGCCTAAGAAATTGAATAAAACATTGCAGGATTTGTTGGAAGATAATGTGGATGATAAGTATTTCTTATCCGAACGCATTAAAAAGACAATCCTAAGAGATGTTAATGGTAAATTTATAGCTAAAACCGATACTGATTTAAAAATAGCACGTCCCTTAACCGCAACTATGGGAAAGATGCATAGAGCCTGCCAAGATAACTATGTTACTCAGGAAAAAGGGTTACGGCGACTAACACCGAGAGAGTGTGCAAGATTACAAGGTTTCCCAGATGATTTTGTCATACCAGTATCTGACGCTCAAGCATACAAACAGTTTGGAAATGCAGTCACCGTTACTGTTTCAGAAGCGATTGCAAAGAGTATAATGAATCAAGTGGTAAAAGTCAATGCATACTGATCTTGTGGAAGCGTGCCAAATTCTAGAATTATACAAAAAGGGAAGTCTGCCGGAGAAATCAGCCATAGCACTCGCTGATAGAATCTGCAAGTTTGAAGAAGGTGATTCTAAGTGGGCGTATTATACTGATCATAAGAGAGAATGTCTGGCATATCTAATGGAACACGCAGGTTACATGAAAGGAAGGTGTTCTAAGAATAAGTGTAACGAGTGTGTAATTAATAAATGGTGTAATACTTACCGTATTGAGCGGCAAAAAGAGACAGAACAATTAAAAACACCAACTTTTGCAGACTTTTTTTGTGGAGCTGGAGGTCTATCATTAGGCTTTACAAAGGCAGGATTTAGACTGAGTTTAGCTAATGACATTCAAGAATGCTGTATTGATACGCTTTCATTCAATCACCCAGATGTTCCAAAAAGGTGTATTGTTGCCGGAGATATAAATGAAATACTGGATTCAATTGAAGAAAGATTGCGATATCAAAAAGTCGATGTCGTAATTGGTGGACCGCCTTGTCAAGGCTTTAGTATGGCAAATAGACAAAGAGTCATTGATGATCCGAGAAATCATTTGTACAAAAGTTTTGTTCAAGCAATAAGTATTCTGTCTCCTTCGTTTTTCGTGATGGAGAATGTTAGAGGAATGCTAAGTGTCAAAGATCAAATAATTGACGATTTTGAAGCCATTGGATATGAAGTATCTGTAAGGTGTTTAAATGCACTATATTTTGGAATACCGCAAAATAGAGAGCGGGTTATCTTTATCGGGAATAAAGTTGGCGTAAATAATGATGATCTCTTTGATGAATTAGATGAGATAAGCAAGAATACACCACGTTATATGCTTAAAGATGCTCTATATGGTTTGAATCCTTTGTCTGCACGGACAGTTCCAAATAAAACTGACATAGAAAATGATCAGTCTGGATATACATTTGTTCGAAATACTAACACTAGAATTAATAATTATCTCAAAGCGATAAACGGGGATGTAAAAGTGCCCATAATCTTTAACCATAAAGCCCGTTACAACAATGAACGGGATATAGAGATCTTTAGACGGTTGAATGAGGGCGATGATTCTTCAGATCCCAAGATCGCAGACATTATGCCATACAAACGGCGAGAAAAAATATTCAAGGATAAATACTTCAAATTAGAATCTAATCGACCATGTAAAACGATAACTGCACATATGAAGTATGATTGTAATATGTATATCCACCCACAGCAAGCGAGAGGATTAACTCCTAGAGAAGCAGCGAGGGTTCAATCATATCCTGACAATTATTTCTTTAGAGGGACATATACGAAAACGTATATGCAGGTCGGTAATTCGGTACCTCCATTGTTAAGTGAGTGTATTGCTAGAGTTATTCGTAAATACTTGTGATTGGTGATTAATCGTGGCTGCTTATGATAAATTGATAAATCTTGTACAAGATTACTTTATTGACATGGGTTTTAATCCCATATTTGTAGAGCAATACTTTTCTGAAGATAATTTCAGAGAAATAGTTGCAATAAGATTGGCAAACGCAAATGTAACGATAAAAAATAAAACCGATAAATCTAGTCATCAGACTCATATCTCAATCACTGGAGAAGCCATTAATTTCTTTTACAATGATGTGGAATTTGATGATCTGGACAATGAACAAATTGACAAGCGAAATGTCTGTGTGATTGAAAATAATATTTGGGCACTTAATGGAAAGAATCCTAATATACTTGATGTGAAGGCTTTTCCAATCTTAAAAGGACATGTAACTATTGGAAAAAGAACACAAAAACAAGTTCAGTTATCAAAAAAGAATACTGAAAATAGTGATTTTTTTAATGCTCTACGTTTAGGGTTATATGAGAATGACCTCTTGATATTATTGAAGTATAGAAGTGAAGATGCAATGCTTGCTATAGGCATTCCTCAGACTTATTATTTAGATATACTTCCAAATTATGCACACAATTACGAGAATAATACTTATTTACGAATTCCATTAAGAAAACAGTCTTCCTAATTTTAGGAGTGCATCAGAAAGTCAGAATTGCAATTCTTTGAACTTCAATTGTGAAGATGACAATTGTCATACATATGTCGGCACACCGATTTTCCCCAATATCGCTCAATTCTTCCTTGTTTTCCCTTTCGGCGCCGGAAGCTCATCGTACATTGCCTTTACGAGTTCGCAAAGGAAGGTTGCGTCGTCGATATTTTCCACTGGAAATGATGGGGTTCCGCCGGCGTAGGGAAGTTCCTCCACGGCATCCGGCATGGGGTATGTGGTATGGGGTATGGGGTATTGGACATGGGGTATGTGGCATCATGGCGGCGGCTGACTTAACGGGCTTGACAGGAAGGCGGTCGTCGTAAAACCTGTCGGGATTCCCTGCGCACTCGGATATCACGTATTTTTGAACTGCCGAGGATTTCTCGGTAGTTGAAACATTTAGGGTTCCCCCGAGTTCCTTTCGGTTGCGTTTATCCTTTCCGGCGTTCCGATGCATGGTGCCTTTCCCCCCGTCCCCTACTTCTTCCCTTTCCCCCGTTTCGTCTTCGGTTTCGGTTCGGGAAGTTCCTCATACATTGCCCTGACAAGTGCC
>JAILEL010000037.1 GCA_024687845.1 Eubacterium sp. | reverse complement strand
AAGAGGAACCATTCTAATACCGCAAACTTTTGATACAAGAGGAACTGTACGTGAGGCCCTTGGGTTTGCTTCAAGTACATATACTACATCATCTTCGATTGCGTACTGCATATTCATCAATCCAACAACATGCATTTCTTCGGCAATCTTACGTGTATATTCCTTGATGGTAGCAAGATTTTTCTCGCTGATATGTTTTGAAGGAATGATGCAAGCTGAGTCACCTGAATGGATTCCGGCAAGCTCTATATGTTCCATAACAGCAGGAACATATGCGTGAGTACCATCAGAAATAGCATCTGCTTCACATTCTGTAGCGTGATGCAGGAATCTGTCTATAAGGATAGGTCTATCAGGTGTTACACCAACAGCAGCTTCCATATATCCGGTCATGCTCTCGTCATCATAAACAACTTCCATTCCGCGTCCTCCAAGAACGTAGGAAGGACGAACCATTACAGGGTATCCTATCTGATTTGCTATCTGAATAGCTTCATCAACAGTAGTAGCCATTCCAGCTTCAGGCATTGGGATTCCAAGTTTATCCATCATAGCACGGAAAAGATCTCTATCCTCTGCAAGATCAATAACTTCAGGAGATGTTCCGAGGATTTTAACGCCATTTTTCTGGAGATCGGAAGCAAGGTTGAGAGGAGTCTGTCCTCCGAACTGTGCAATAACTCCAACAGGGTTTTCCTTTTTATATATAGAAAGAACATCTTCAAGAGTAAGTGGTTCGAAATAAAGTTTATCAGAAGTATCATAGTCTGTAGATACTGTTTCAGGGTTACAGTTAACTATGATTGTTTCAAAACCAAGTTTCTTGAGTGACTTGGCTGCATGAACACAGCAGTAATCGAACTCGATACCCTGACCAATTCTATTAGGGCCACCGCCTAAAATCATTATTTTAGGCTTATCAGTAGATACTTCATTTTTATCTACATCACAATAAGTAGAGTAGTAATAAGCACTGTCTTGAGTTCCTGATACATGAACACCCTGCCAGGACTCAACCACTCCGATTTCTTCACGTGAATTTCTTATATCAGCTTCATCAATTGAAAGTATTTCACTGAGATATTTATCAGAAAATCCATCCTTTTTAGCCTGGGTAAGATCTTCAGCAGAAGGAACGATACCTTTTTCTGCTGTTGCATTAGATGAACCTGCTCCGTATTTAGCTACAAGAGTCTCTTCTTCATCTACAAGTTCCTTCATTTGTTCTATAAAATATGTTTTTACTTTGGTGATGTCATGAATCTCTTCTATGGTTGCTCCTTTGCGGAGTGCTTCATACATCTGGAAATGTCTTTCACTTGATGGAGTAATGAGAGCCTGGAGCAGCTGTTCTTTAGTCATGTTATTAAAGTTTTTAACATGACCTAAACCATAACGTCCTTTCTCGAGAGAACGTATAGCTTTCTGGAAAGCTTCTTTATAATTCTTACCGATGGACATTACTTCTCCAACGGCACGCATCTGTGTACCTAATTTATCTTCAACACCCTTGAATTTTTCGAATGCCCAGCGTGCGAACTTGATTACAACATAATCCCCATCTGGAACATATTTATCAAGAGTACCATATTTGCCACAAGGAATTTCACTAAGTGTTAGTCCGGATGCGAGCATAGCAGAAACAAGAGCTATAGGGAATCCGGTAGCTTTTGAAGCAAGTGCAGAAGAACGTGATGTACGAGGATTGATCTCGATTACAACGATTCTATCTGTAACAGGGTCATGTGCGAACTGAACATTGGTTCCACCTATAACCTGGATTGCATCAACAATTGCATATGCCTGTTTCTGAAGTCTGTCCTGAACTTCCTTTGATATAGTAAGCATTGGAGCAGAGCAGAATGAGTCACCTGTATGAACTCCCATAGGATCAATATTTTCAATGAAACATACTGTGATCATGTTTCCTTCTTTATCTCTTACTACTTCAAGTTCAAGTTCTTCCCAGCCGCTTACGCATTCTTCTACTAGAACCTGTCCTACAAGAGAAGCCTTGAGACCGCGAGCACATACAGTTGCAAGTTCATCCTTATTATATACTAGACCGCCGCCGGCACCACCCATGGTGTATGCAGGACGAAGGACAACAGGATATCCAAGTTCATCAGCTATAGCGAGTGCTTCTTCAACGCTGTAGGATACTTCAGAACGCGCAACCTCTATACCAAGAGAAGCCATGGTGTTTTTGAATTCTATACGATCTTCACCACGTTCGATTGCATCAACCTGAACACCAATAACCTTAACATTATATTTGTCAAGAACTCCGGCTACAGCAAGCTCGGAACAAAGATTAAGACCTGACTGACCACCGAGATTTGGAAGAAGGGCATCAGGACGTTCTTTGGCGATTATTGCTTCTAGACGTTTAACATTAAGCGGTTCGATATAAGTTACATCTGCCATTTCCGGGTCTGTCATAATTGTAGCAGGGTTTGAGTTTACTAAAACTATTTCATAACCAAGACTTCTAAGAGCTTTACAAGCCTGAGTTCCAGAATAGTCAAACTCACATGCCTGACCTATAATAATAGGTCCGGATCCGATAATTAGTACCTTGTGAATGTCTGTTCTTTGTGACATATTTAATTCCTCCTAAGTGTTCCCCGGACTTTTGCCCAGTTGTCACTACTATAACACAACTTTAAATAGATTTCTTCCTTATTTTTATAAAAAAAATAAAAAACTTATAATTGAAAGTTGACATAAATGAATTATGGTATATTATCTAATATAAATGTAGGAAAAAACATTTATACAATATGTAAGAAAACTGAAAAAAATTCATTTTTTGTCGGATTTATGCATTTTATATACACTAAACAATCGTTTGAAAAATCACATTTATTATGCGATTATTTTATAATATGCAAAAAATGTAAAAGAAAATTTGTTAAATTTGATATAAAAACCATACTTATATTGTTGACATCTGACATTAAATGGTATATATTTATTGATGATTTCTTTAATAAGTATAAATACGAAGGGAGAAAGAGAGTATTATGAAAAAGAGATTATTAAGTCTTCTACTTGCGTTGGTTGTTGTTTTTGGAGTTATTGCAGTTCCAAGCTTTAATTCAGAGGCTGCATCAAAGAAGGTAAAATATACCAAGATTACTCCAGCTAAGACAAACACAGCTTTCACATTTACTGTAACAGAGAAGACAAAGGTTAAGTCTGCTAAGCAGCTTAATTCAGTTCTTGTAGCTATGCTTCCAAAGAATCAGAGTCTTAATGTAAGAATAGATGGCGTTGGTGCTAAGATTACTAACAAAGGTAAAAACATTTTTGTTAAAGTTGGTGATGGTCCTTCAAAGTCTCTTGTTTCTTATGTAAAGGCTACAAAGACTACAAAGACTTCTGTTTCACTTACATATAATGCAAGTGCAAAGAAGATCTTTAAGGCTATATCAATTGTTAAGTCTTCAAAGGCTTCAGCTAATATGGGCTTCAAGATTGGTAAAGCACAGTTTAAGGTTATCAGCCTTAAGAATGGTAATTTATTCTTCAAAGCTTATGGAAAGACTTACAAGCAGGGTTACTTCAAGAATGGTTCATTCTATGTAAAGGGTGATATCTCTAAGTCAAGACTTGTTAAGACAATGAAGAAAGATGGAACAATCAAATCTGCAAAGGTTGTTAGTGTTGCAAAATAATTAACTTTAGTACATATTAGTTGTACTTATTAAAAAAGCAAATAATTCTTTGGTTGAGCTGTTAGGTGGAAACATTTAACAGCTTAATCTATGTGTACTTTATTTTTTGTAATAAAGGGGTATATTTTGATAAAAAGCATATATAAACCTGCTATTCTTTTAATTATCTCGTCTATTATATTACTATGCTCAGGCTCTGCGGTTTATGCTGGGGATATTAATAGTGAAGAGGCTAGAGTTATTGCTGTAGCCAGTGGAACCTTCACATATAAAGGTAAAACATACAGGGCTTATTCTGATTATATTAGTGAACTCTATAGCTATCTGGCAGATGATGATACTGATCTTACGGCAGAACAGGCAGATAGCGCTATCAGCTATATATATTCAAATGTAAAAGAAGGAATTGACTCGGGTTATGTTTATGAAGTAAAATCACCTTCTGAGAAGAATAATACAGATCTTGATTCAATAGTTAACAAAGATAATGATGAATCTGATAATAAGACAAATCAATCTGATGGAAATGAAGGTTCTGATAAGAATTTACAGGACAATCAGATTGATATATCTGATGAAGGTAATTCTTCTGCTAAGGAAGCAAGTGATCGAGAAGTAGAAGAGCTTTTTGAAAAACTTGATCAAAGTCAGGAAAAACGTGAAAAAAACAGACATAAAGCATCAGAATCGGATGCGAGTATAGTTATAAATGATGATAATATAACTATTTCTACTGGTGATAATGACGTAAAACTTTATAAGGATAGTCGGATTATTCCAGAAAGCCTTATCAATACACTGGTTATTATTAGTTCATGCTGTTTGTTTGTTGATATAGTTTTAGCTATTATTCTTATTTCGAAAGGCTGTATGCGTTTTCTTAAGCAAGAACGTGATAAGCCTAAAAAAGGACATAGAAAAAGAAGAAAAATACGTAAGAGATGCAGAGATATACTTACTGTCACTACTGCAGTTGCTATTATTCTGATGTATCTCTCTATCGCAATTTCTATTGGGATTTTTAATAGTGATAAAATATTTCAAAATATACAGTTGAGTGGATATTTTAGATATTCTTATACGGAATATATCGCTCAGGAAAAAGATGGAAATGCAATCAGCTATGATGACTTTGTAATGAAAAAGAAACTTGCGATTACAAGTACTTTAAAAAAGGGTGATAGTTCTAATCCTGAAGATACCAGTCTTGCTCCATATATAAGCAGAATTCAAAAAGATGTCAAAAATGGTCTTTTGGCTACAGCGATTATATCATTTGTATCTATTGCACTATCTGTTGTTTTGAATATTTTTATGGATTTAAGACGTGATAGGGGCATTAAGTCTATTGCTGTTTCTACATCGGTTGGAACATTTTTCAGTTTTATTGCTGCATTTGTTTTGTACAGTCTTCATATAGAAAACAGATTTTTTGTTGAACCGGGATATATATATAATTTCCTGGCAGATCAGATGGATTGGATAATTAAAGTTTTTGTTATTATCGGTCTTTTTGGTATTGCTATAGCAGCTTCGTTATTTGGATTATATAAAAGTATGAGAAAAGACAGGACTTGATTCATGAATTTGTTTGATATACACTGTCATATACTTCCAGGGGTTGATGACGGTTCTAAAAATATGGAAATGTCCCTTGATATGCTGAGAATTGCTTATGAAGAGGGGACAAGAAAAATAATTCTGACTCCGCATTATATGCTTGGAAAGAATACATATACTTATTCTGAACTTGACCAAAGGTTTGAAGCATTAAAATCCAAGGTATATGAGTCTGGTGAATTTGAAGACCTTCATCTGTTTCTTGGTAATGAGATTCTCTATGAGGAAGGTGTTGTCACAAGACTTCGCGAGGGTGATATTCATACAATGAATGGAACCAGATATATTTTGGTTGAATATAATGTAAGAACTTCATTTGGTGAGATATTACATTCGATTGATGAGATTACTTCGGCGCGGTATATGCCGATAATTGCTCATGTAGAAAGATATCAAGCTATTGAAGACAGACTCGATAGGGCACAGGAACTTATTGATAGAGGTTGTCTTCTGCAGATGAATATATCGAGTGTTGATGGCGGTTTTTTAAACGAAAATACAAGATGGTGCAGGAAGCTTATACGAAAAGGGTATATAAGTCTTTTGGCTACTGATGCTCATAATACTGATTCCAGAGCACCTTATACACAGGATTATATTCCGTGGATTGTAAAGAAATGTGGCTCAGAAGATGCAGAGTGGATGCTGAATGGAGCTGCTCAGTATGTTGTTGATGGAAAATATATTAACTGAGGAAAAGTTATGAATGATAAAAGAAATGAAGAATTAGAGATTGATCTTCTTGAACTTATAAGAGTTCTTTTGTCCCGGATCTGGGCTATTATTCTTGCTACAGCATTGGGACTTGGAATTGCTGCAGGTTATACTACACTTTTTATTAAGCCTGTATATAATTCTACGGCAATCATGTATGTACTAACCAAGTCAACAAGCATTACATCGCTTGCTGATATTCAGATGGGAACTCAGCTTACTCAGGATTATATGGTTGTAATTACCAGTAGACCGGTAGTAGAGAAGGTTATAAATGACCTTGACCTTGATATGAGCTATGGTGAATTAAAATCTAATATAAGTGTAAATAATCCAACCAATACTCGATTTCTTGAAATAACTGTAAGCAATAATGATGCGTTTCTTGCTAAAAAAATTGTTGATAAGCTTGCTGATGAAAGTGCAAACAGTATGGCAGAAGTAATGGATACTATGAAACCTAATATTATGGATTATGGTCAGGTTCCTACATCTCCATCTTCACCAAATATTATCAAGAACTCTATGATTGGAGCTCTTTTAGGATTTGTTGTTGCATGTGGTATTATTGTTGTACTTTATCTTCTGAATGATACTATTAAAACAAGTGATGATGTTGAAAAATATCTTGGAATTAATACTCTTGGAATGATTCCTTTGGAAGAAGGTGTATCAAGAAGAAAGACTCATGGAAGAGATGAAACTCACAAACGTTCTTCAAAGAAATCTGCTAGAAATTCAGCTGCGTGAATTATTTAGGAGGAAAATTAATGTCCGATATTGTGTTTGAAAACCTTAAAGAACTCGACTTTAAGATCAATGAATCTTATAAACGAATAAGAACAAATATTAGTTTTTCAGGTGATAATATTAAGGCTATTGTTTTTACTAGTAGTGTACCTAATGAGGGTAAGACTGAAGTTAGTTTTAATATTTCCCGTTCATTTGCAGAAGATGGCAAGAAGACTCTTTTTATAGATGGAGATATAAGAAAATCTGTTGTTTTATCAAGATATGGTGTTAATAAAGAAGTTAAAGGTCTAACCCATTATCTATCAGGTCAGACTAAAGAACTAGATGATATTATTTGCAGTACTAATTTAGAAAATCTTGATGTTATTCTGACTGGAACAAAGGCTCCAAATCCTGCTGAATTACTTGGAGTAGAAAAGTTTTCCAAGATGATTGAAAAGGTTAAGGAAATGTATGACTATATTATAATTGACTGTCCACCTCTTGGAAGCGTTATTGATGCTGCTATCGTTGCTAAGGTGTGCGATGGAACAGTTATAGTTATTGAGGCGAATAATATAAGCTATAAAGCGGTTCAAAATGTAAAAAAACAGCTGGATAGAAGTGAGTGTAAGATACTTGGCGCGATTTTAAATAAAGTAGAGAATAGCGGCAAGGGTTATTATGGTTATTATAAAGGTTATTATGGCTATTATAATAATTATGGAGAGTATGGATCAGAAGAGTAGTTTTACTGGCAATTTTTCTTGATTTATATGTTTATTTTTTCAAATAACGTAGGTGTCAAAGGTATCTTTTGACACATTTATCGTATAAATAAAAAATATGAAATTTTTTGAAAAAATTGCTTGACAAATTGCTTATGTATCTCTATAATGGGACAAGTGCTGTTGAGATAGAAACAGCATCTGCGGGGTCTTAGCTCAGCTGGGAGAGCATCTGCCTTACAAGCAGAGGGTCACAGGTTCGAGCCCTGTAGGCCCCAGTAAATTGTTACTATAATTCTTATTATAAGATTTATGTAATAATATGGCGGGATAGCTCAGCTGGCTAGAGCATACGGTTCATACCCGTAGTGTCGAGGGTTCAAGTCCCCCTCCCGCTATTTATCCTTCGGGGTGTGGCTCAGCTTGGCTAGAGTGCCTGATTTGGGATCAGGAGGTCGCAGGTTCGAATCCTGTCACCCCGACTTCAACTTTTAAGTAATTACATAATTGGTTAAGAAAAAAACTTCTTAAAAAATCAAAATATTACTTGACAAAGTTGCTACAATTTTATAAAATACAATAGCTGTTTAAATAAACATTAAGTCGCAGTTATTATGCATAACATATGTTATGAGCATGCGGGTGTAGTTCAGTGGTAGAACACCAGCCTTCCAAGCTGGATATGTGGGTTCGATTCCCATCACCCGCTTTTAGATTGTCTAGAGAGACAATCTGATATGTGTCCGTAGCTCAGCTGGATAGAGCAACGGCCTTCTAAGCCGTGGGTCGGGGGTTCGAATCCCTTCGGGCACATTTTTGCTTGATAGCTTACATCGATTGTGTCTTAAGTGCCACTAGCTCAGTCGGTAGAGCACTTGACTTTTAATCAAGTTGTCGGGGGTTCGATTCCCCCGTGGCACACTTGAAGATATGGTGGGTATGGCGCAGTTGGCTAGCGCGCCAGATTGTGGCTCTGGAGGCCGAGGGTTCAAGTCCCTCTACCCACCCTAAACAATTTTTTGACATAAGATGATTGTTCGAGCAAATCTTGGGCTATAGCCAAGCGGTAAGGCACAGGACTTTGACTCCTGCATTCGTTGGTTCGAATCCAACTAGCCCAGTTAAGGGATTAGTTGGGTATTTTTATTTTATAATAAAGCTTTTATTTTTATATATCTCTTTTGTTATTATAGAATAAAAAAGTTTAAGTAATAGATAAGTATAATTTGCGGATATGGCGGAATTGGCAGACGCGCTAGATTTAGGTTCTAGTGGGGAATCCCGTGCAGGTTCAACTCCTGTTATCCGCACTATAACTCTTTTAAAAAGTGTTCTAAATCAAGGGTTTAGAGCATTTTTTTATTATAAAAAATAGTCTGTGTGTAAAAAATGGAAAACTTTTTGTAAAAAAATACTCATAATGACACAAAAAAACACATAATATAATTAGAATATATATTAAGAGGTGGTCATTATGGATAAGCTTTATGTTGAAAATTATAAAGATGGTAGATTCAGATATATTTTTAGATATTATGATCCTATGACAGATTCAATGAAACGTGTGACCTGTGTAAAAGATAAAAATACAAGACAGACATATAATCTTGCACTTAGAGAATTGCAGGAAAAGGCTTACAGAATTACAAATGATTATAAGTCATATACTTTGAAAATGGCAGCTGAAGCTTATGAAAAAGATAAATCAAAGACTATAAAAGCTTCAACATTAAAAAGAAATATGATTACGGTTAATCAAGTTAATAATAAGATTGGAAATGATGTTTTATTAAAAAAGATTAATGTTCCTACTGTTAAAAATGCATTAAATGAACTATCTACCACAAATGTTATGTTTAATGAAAAGCTTCATAGATATAAGGCTTTTCTAAACTGGTGTTATGAGAATGAATATACAGAGAATAAATTTTGGGATAAAATACGTTCTCTGCCGGATAATAAAAAAGAGAGAATAAGCGACAAGTATCTTGAATCTGATGAGATAACCGTATTACTTAAATCTATGGAAAGTAACCCATTATGGTATTATGTGACTTATTTTCTGATTCTGTCTGGACTAAGAATAGGTGAGCTTATCGCTCTTGAAGACAAAGATGTAGGGGATTATATTATAGTAGATAAAACGTGTGATATAAATTCTTATGTGATTGGCACTCCAAAAACTATTGAGAGTAACAGAGAAGTATATGTTCAGACAGAATTAAGGGAACTTATAAGAAAAATAAAACTCTATAGGAAAGAATATTGTTTTAGTAAGGGAATACGCACTAATCTTTTTATCTGCGGATCAGATGGTAGCTATTTTAATTATTACAGTTATAATAAATATTTAAAACAACATTCAAAAAATACAATCGGAAGAACAATTACACCTCATGCCTTAAGACATACAAGTGCCTCGCTTTTGCTTGAAAAGGGTGTACCTCTTGAGTCTATAGCCAAAAGACTCGGTCATGCCAATTCAGATATTACAAAAGATATATATATACATATGACAGAGAAAATGAAGAAAAAAGAAGAAGAAAGATTACAGGATATCAGAATGATAAATGGATAAGCGTTTATAAGGCTTTATAATGCCTTTATAATTGTTACTTGATTAATTATACGATTTATAATATAAAACGGTTCTGTGATGCTTTTAAGGCTGTTAAACATCATATTTTTTATAATAAAGGTTCAGTTTTTTTGCTGAACTTTTATTTTTTTAAAAATAAAAAATACATAATATAGGTATCCAGATATTTCAAGATGACAAGGAATATGAACTAAATAAAGAAAGAGAGGAAAATTTACTATGAATAATGATTTTTATGTTATAAAAAGAAATGGAATGGGAGTTGATTTTGAGCTGTCAAAGATATGTTCAGTTATTGAAAAGGCTTTTAAAGCCTGCAATAAAAGGTATCATCAGAGTATCATTGATATGCTTGCCCTCAGAGTTACAAGTGACTTTGAAAAGAAGATCACTGAAGATAATGAGATATTTGTAGAAGATATACAGGACAGCGTTGAAACTGTACTGTCAGAGGCAGGATATACTGACGTAGCAAAGGCATATATCCTTTATAGAAAGAATAGAGAAAAGATACGTGATGTAAAAGCTACAGTTCTTAATTATAAAGATGTCGTTGATAATTACTTAGGAATCAATGACTGGCGTGTAAAAGAGAATTCTACAGTTACATATAGTGTCGGTGGACTTATTCTTTCAAACTCAGGTGCTATAACAGCAAATTACTGGCTTAGTGAAGTGTATGATGAAGAAGTAGCAGATGCTCACAGAAATGCTGCTATTCATATACATGACCTTAGTATGCTTACTGGATACTGTGCAGGTTGGTCTTTAAAACAGCTGATACAAGAAGGACTTGGTGGAGTACCAGGGAAAATTACTTCCGCTCCTGCAAGTCATTTATCTACTCTTTGTAATCAGATGGTAAATTTCTTGGGAATCATGCAGAATGAATGGGCTGGTGCACAGGCATTTTCATCATTTGACACTTATCTTGCTCCATTTGTAAGAAAAGATGGTCTTGATCAGAAAGAAGTGAAGCAGTGTATCCAGAGTTTTGTATTTGGAGTTAACACACCTTCAAGATGGGGTACACAGTCACCTTTTACAAATATCACTCTTGACTGGGTGGTACCAAATGATATGAAAAATGAAAATGTTTGGGTAGGTGGAAAACAGCTTGATTTTACCTATGGTGATTGTCAGAAAGAAATGGATATGGTAAATAAAGCATTTCTTGAGATAATGAATGAAGGAGATGCTAATGGAAGAGGTTTTCAGTATCCGATTCCTACATACTCAATAACAAGAGATTTTGACTGGAGTGAGACAGAGAATAATAAACTTCTCTTTGAAATGACAGCAAAATATGGCATTCCATACTTCTCAAATTATATCAATTCGGATATGGAACCGAGTGATGTAAGAAGTATGTGCTGTAGGCTCAGACTTGACCTTAGAGAACTTCGTAAAAAGTCTGGTGGATTTTTTGGAAGTGGAGAATCTACAGGTTCAGTTGGTGTTGTAACGATCAATCTTCCACGTATAGCATATCAGTCTGCTACAGAAGAAGAGTTTTATTCGAGACTTGATAAGCTGATGGATATAGCAGCTCGTTCTTTAAAGACAAAGAGAGATGTTATTACTCAGTTCCTTGAAGATGGTCTTTATCCATACACACAACGATATCTCGGTACATTTAATAATCATTTTTCTACAATAGGTCTTGTAGGAATGAATGAAGCCTGCCTTAATGCTAAATGGATAAAGAAGGATCTGACTACAGAAGAAGCTCAGAAATTTGCTAAAGACGTCCTTAATCATATGAGAGAAAGACTTAGTGATTATCAGGAAATGTATGGAGATTTATATAATCTTGAAGCAACTCCTGCAGAATCGACTTCTTATCGTTTTGCAAAGCATGACAAAAAGAAGTTTGAGGACATAATCACAGCAAATGAGAACGGAACTCCATATTATACAAATTCATCACATCTTCCTGTAGGATATACAGAAGATGTATTCACAGCACTTGATGTGCAGGATGAACTTCAGACGCTTTATACATCTGGCACTGTTTTCCATACATTTCTTGGAGAGAAACTTCCAGATTGGAAAGCTGCTGCGAGTCTTGTAAGAAAGATTGCTGAAAACTATCGACTTCCTTACTATACTATGAGTCCTACATATTCAGTATGTAAGAATCATGGATATATTAAAGGTGAAGTTCCAACTTGTCCGGAATGTAAACAGCAGACGGAAGTTTATAGCCGTATTACTGGATATTACAGACCAATTCAGAACTGGAATGATGGTAAACAGCAAGAATTTGAGGACAGAAAAGAGTATAACATTTCTGAAAGCAAATTTACTGAGAGAAAGATAGCGGAAAAGGTTAATGAGATTAAGACTGATTCTGTTAAGGTTACAAAAGCAATCCCTACAATCTATGTTAAGGATCACTGTCCAAAATGTAAGGGAGCGGAACAGAGAATTAAGCTAAGAAAGATTGATATTGAAGTTATAAACTGCTCTCAGAACATGGATATAGCAAGGGAAATGAATATATTAACGACACCTACTATCATAACTCAGACAGGAGAGAGAATAGTAGGAGAAAATGAAGTAAATGATTTTATTAAAAATTTTGCTGCTTCATAAAAATCTCTTGATTTATTTGGGTAGAAAAGGCATTATCTTGAAGGATAATGTCTTTTTTTTATAAAATTATAATTAAAAATAAATTAAAAAACACATAATATAATTAAGCACTATTTTTTAGTAAATTAAAAAGGAGATAAAATAAAGGATGAAGATAAGAACATTTTTTACAGTGGCCCTTGCTTTAATGATAGCCGCTCCACAAATACCTGTTACTAATATCAATTATGTCTATGCAAATGATATATCATCTGAAAAGAGCATAAATGCAGAAGATTTAGTGTTTAATTATGGACAGACTGAATCAAAGAAGCTGAATTTTGTATATACTGGCATAGATGAAAAAAATATAGCTTTTTCATATGATGATAGAGGTATATTTGAAATAGCTCCTGATGGCACAGTTACACCTAAAGATATAGGACATGGCGAAGTTACTATCATGGATGTTACAGATGAATCCGTATTTAAAAAAGTAACTATATATGTATGGGAAGATATATTACCAAAAGCACCAGATATAAATATAAGTGCTGAATCAACCATAAAAACAGTTACACTTACAGATAATACAGTTCTTCCGGAAGGACAGAGGATTGAATATTCTTATAATGGTTTTATTTGGCAGACTGATACTGTCTTTGACGGACTTCAGAGTGATACTGAATATAGCTTTTATGTGCGTATATTAGCTAAAATAAACAATAAGGAATATACAATTTATAGTTCAGAAGATGCAGAAGTGATTATAAAGACTAAGGCAGAGGATACAAGACCACAGGATCAGCATTTTGATCTTACACCAATTTCACTTAAAGAAGGAAATTCATATCAGATAAATCTTACTAATTTTGCAGGAAAAGAGCTTGTATTTTCTTCTGATGATGCAAGTATTGCAAGCGTAACTAATGACGGAATTATCAGTGCAAATAAAGAAGGAAATACAAACATTAATTTCTATTATAAAGCTACAGATAAAAATGGATATGAATTTAAATATGTATATCATAATAAAGTTACAGTTTCTAAAATTTTAAATGCTGATTTTACCATAACTCCATCTTATGACACATTTAAGATAAACTGTAATACACTCACAACTGCGGAAGGCTATAAAGCTAAGTTTTCATTTGATTCTGTGAACTGGACAGAAAGCACAACACTTAAAAGAAATTATAAAAATCCGCAGACAACAGTTTATTCTGTATTTATGGATGACGAAGGATTCTACAGAAGTAAGATTGTAACAGTAAATTGTGTTCCAGGGGAAGAAACAAAGACTGTTAACAGCAGTTCTTCTGATTCTGTATTAAAAGGAAAAGATTCTGTATTAAAAGAAGAAGTTATAGATGATGATTCTCATATAACTTCTGTAACATCATCTAATACAGCTGTTCTTAAAGTAAGATATGAAGATAATAAGGCTGTTATAAGAGGAATAAGCAAAGGAACAGCAGTAGTAACCATAGATAAAACAACTTATTCTTTTAACAGTAATGGTAAAAGAGTAATAACAAAGGAAATAAAAAAGATAAATTATACAGTAACAGAAGAAAGTGCTGATAATAAAAATTCAGATGACGATAAAGATTCTGACGGAAAGAACAAAAACAAAGATACATCAAAAGATACAGATAAAGGCAAAGGTGGAAATAAGTCTGAAAAAAAACTTATTCTTGCAGTACCAACAATAGAACTGGAAGATGATTATTATTTTTATAACGGAAAAGTTCAGACTCCAAAATTTACTGTTAAGATAAGTAAAAAGGTAATAAAGAATAATCTTTATACAGTAACTTATAGTAAAAGAAGAAAGAATGTAGGCAGATATTGTATTACCGTAAAAATGAAGCCTGAAAGCGGTTATATAGGAACTAAGAGACTATATTACTATATCATGCCGAAGAAAATGACCGGACTCACTCTTAAAAATACTGCTAATAGAAAAGTAAAAGTAAGTTGGAAGAAGGGTTCGCCAGGCATAACGGGGTATGAAATAAATTATGCTACAACTGGTTCTTTTAAAAACAGTAAGACTATTAAAGTTAAAGGAGCGGCTACCCTTTCAAAAACAGTTAAGATACCTAAAGGCAGATATGTCAGAGTAAGAGCTTACTATTACTCAAAAGACAGTAATAAAACAATCTATAGTCAGTGGTCAAACATAAAAAAAGTTAAATAATATAATACCCACTCTCTTATAAGGAGGGTGGGTTTCCGTCTATATTCAGAGAGGAAGATATTTATGAAAAAATCAGTAAAAAAGATAATATGTATAATCATTTCAGCTCTTTTTATAATAAATAATTTAGGATTTAGAGCAGAAGCAGCAAGAAAACCGATAAATACTGCAATAACTGATAAGTCCTCTGAAACTAATATCATTATAAAAGCTCCTGCTGTGAAAATGGGGAGTAATACAGTGCAGATGAAAAAGAAAAGAACCTGTTATGTTAAATTTACAGCTCCTTCAAGCAGATATTATAATCTTGCATTTACACCACAGTTTACAGATAAACAGAATAAGTCTTTTATGCTTGGATATTTTCAGATAAACAGAGTAGTAAATGGAAGTTTTGCAACAGAAGAATTATCTACATATGGTGGAAAATATATAGCTTTGAATATAGCAAATAAAAAGTACGTTAAGGCTTGCAAACAGAACTGCGATAAAGCACAGATGTATAGGCAGAAAAGAAATACTACTATATGGCTTGAAGCAGGAGAAACTATTTATATTTCCTCATATTTTCAAAAAAGTACAGTTCCAACGTATATTAAATATAATCTTGTGATTAAATAAGGAGTATTCGGATGAAAAGATTAAAGAATTCAAAACTTATAGTATCATTAATTATATTTTTTATAATATTGAATTTCTTTGATATTAATACAAGTGCTGCTCCGGCGGGTGAAGTTGTATACAATAAAAATCAACCTGTATGGGGAAATTCTGATATTCTTACTGACAATTCTGTTACCTATGTATATAAAGAACATATCGAAGCTACATACACTGATATAGATGATAACAATGAAAAAATAGTTGCATCTGGTTATATTCTTTATTTTGTCTGTAAAAAAACACCTTCC
>JAILEL010000036.1 GCA_024687845.1 Eubacterium sp. | reverse complement strand
TGGAAAAGGGAATAGAAGTAATTAGAAAAAAGGCAAAAAGGCACAAAACCATATCGAGTCAGAACCCAAAAAACAATCAAAACCTTCGGATATAAGAGAAAATCTCTTTACATTCGAAGGTTTTTGATGTAATATCGTCTTTGGTTTGTAAAGCGCGAAGGGCTCGAAAAGATGAGCCTTGAAAAACTAAAAAATAGAATAACGGTGCGTGGCTCAGCTTGGTAGAGCGCTGCGTTCGGGACGCAGAGGTCGTGGGTTCGAATCCCGTCGCACCGAATAAGAAAGAAGCATGCCTGCAGAGCAGGTGTGCTTCTTTCTTATTCAATGAAACAGAATTGTCCCCACGACCTCTGGTAAAGTTCCGAACGCTCGTTCGGGCGCGGAGGGACGTTGGGTGCCAGTGGCACCCGGTATTAGTCCGCGAGGCTATGCTGAGCGCGGACGTGGGTACAGACCTCGTCACACTAACTAAGTATTTATAATGGGTTGCAGATTTGCAGACTCTTATTTTTTGCTCCCATTCTAACTCTTAATCCTAAATATCGAAAATCTTATTGATAGATGTGTACAGAACGTACACAAAAATTAAAGCTACATTTGCTATATTAAAATTGTATTCGAAAAGCTTGAAGATATTTAGAATAAAGACTTAATGAGAAGGGAGAACTATGAAAAAGAAATTATATTTGCTACTGATGATTGCACTATTATTTTCTCTATCAGGTTGTGGTAATGGTGTGAAAATGACTTCGAGTTCGTCCGATATGGCTGGAAAGAATTATGAGATAGTTATACAGGAATTAAATGAAATGGGACTTACAAATATTGAAAAGGTTGAGATAGCTGACTTAACATCTAATAGTCCTATGGCAGATGGAGACGTTGAATCTGTAGTTATTGATGGAAATGAAACTTTTGATGAAAAGAGTAAATTTACAAAGGACTCCAGTGTTGTTTTAACATATCATATTGTCAGACGTCTTAATTCTCCACTGGCTGCAGATAAAATAGCAACCATGGAAATTAAAGATATTGCAGATACATATACAAAATCTGGTTTTACAAATGTGAAAACTGAGGAAGTATATGATATGGATCCGGAGACAACCAGTGAGGATCATAGAAATGAAGTGGTTATCTCAGGAAGGACAGTTGTATCAGAAACAGATTCGTTTAAATTTGATGCTGACGTAAGAGTTATTTGTCATTATCCATATGAAAAATATGACGCAAAAATAATAGTTGATTTTATTGGTAATTTAATATTTAACAAATATGATGTTGTATTAAAAATAGATGGAAATGTAGTAGACACTTTACCTCATGGTAAGGATTATGAGACTACTATCAAATTAAAAGAAGGTGCTCATGAACTTATTTTTGACAGTGCAAGTTATGAAAATGTATATGGAAAAGTTAATTTGAATGTTGCATCAAATGTTGAAGCATCATATAAAATATCTGCCCAAACCAATGAAGTAAACGTTGAAACTATCTATGTTGATCAACAATATGAATTAGCAGATGATGAAGTTAAAATAATGGGAAGCATGTCATCGTATAAATATCGTGATTATAAAGTTGTAGAAAAAGAATTATCAGATTTGGGATTTACCAATATAACAACGAATCCTTTGTATGATATTGTATTCGGGTGGACAGCTGAAGGTGAAGTTGGCAGTGTTATAATTGATGGAAAAGATGGATATAAGCGTGGTGATGTATTTAAAAAAGATGTAGAAATAGTTATATCGTATCATATGTCAGAAGAGGATAATCCAAACAGAAAAGTTGAAAGCGATGAAAATATACAAGATGAAGAAAAACTGAGTGAAGATGAAGAGCTTTATACTTCTATATATATGGAAGTGGTTGATCACAGTCTTGTTGATGCAAAGAAATATCTGAGTGATATGGGATATAATGTTAAACTAACTCATGAGGTTACGCAATTAGATTTTACTGGTGAACTTAGTATTTATACAGATGATGAATTAAATGAACAGGGCTGGGTTGTTACAGGTATAGCTGATTTTGATAGTACTAATAAAGTTATAAATCTATATGTAAATACAACGGAAAATATGGAAAGAATAGCGGCTGAAAAGAACCTGGAAGAAACTTTAGAGAAAAACTTTGATCCGTCTGTGGCTGTGTCAGCGCTTGAATTATATGGACAGGAACAGTATCCATATGGATTTAAACTACATATGATTTCTGGTAGATTGGCAGAAACTGCTGTAGATGAAAATACCTGGTTCATGAAATATAAGTGCGAAGTTAAGGATGCTCTTGGAAATAAATATGAAAAGACTTGTGAAGGCAAAATCCAGGGACCGGAAAGTAATCCTACAGTATATGATTTTTATGTTTATTAATTTTACAAAGAATCGCCCAATGGAAAAGTTCATTGGGCGATTTAAATTATAATCTATATCAATTCTGCTTTTCAATCACTTCATTCAGCTTCTTTTTGCGAAGGATTACGAATGCTGGAATTAAAAATACGCTATTTATTTGGATTATTAAGATTCAGTATGGTTCTGCTTGGCTGTGCTATATTCCGATGTTCTTAGCTCCGAAGAATTTGAGATTGAGAAGAAAAGAAGAAAAGAATTATTAGATGAGTATGAAGTTGGTACTAAGGCTAATAAAGAAGTCCTCATAGCTAACAAAGCACTTTATACCAGTATATGTGCCATCGATAGGATGATCAAAATTATTGAAATGGAGAAAGAAACATTAAAGAATCTGTAAGCAATTATGTATGGTATCCAATGGATACTTTTGCAAATCAGAGCTGTTTTATGTTTGTTATGTATTGAAATGTTTGAACTCTATGTTATGCTATTCTTGTATTTCTAAATGAAAAATGCGAGAGTTGAGGTGAAGCTTATGAAAAATCGAAGATTTTTAATATCTGTAATTTTTGTATTTGCTATGATACTTCATGTGTTTGCTACGCCAGTTTTATCAATAAGTGTTCACGCTGAAGGAACAGATACGGAAGAAGGACCGGATCCTAATTTTCATATTTATATTGCATTTGGTCAGAGCAATATGGAGGGACAGGGTGATATTGCGACACAGGATCTGGATTGCGATGATAACTATCTTGTTATGTGTACATCCAATAATTATGACTACAATGGAAATAAAAGAGAAATGGGAAAATGGTATAAAGCAACTTCACCATTAGCTAATTCGAATTATGCCGGTCTCGGTGTTGCAGATTATTTTGGTCGTGCAATGTTGGAAGAGGAACAATATAATGACCCGGATGTAAAAATAGGAATTATTGTTGTCGCTGTAGCCGGTGCAAGTATTCAGTTATTTGATAAAGATTCCTGTGATAATTATTTAAAATATAATAATCAAGTGTGGTTTTTAGATAGAGTCAATGAATACAGAGACATTGAATATAAAGATGAGGAACATAACGATATAGAATATAAAGGCAATCCTTATAAGAGACTGATTGACTGCGCAAGGCTTGCACAAAAGGATGGCGTTATAAAAGGTATTATAATGCATCAGGGAGAGTCTGATGTAAATGATAATAAATGGCCAGAGAAAGTTAAGAAAGTTTATGATGACATTATTTCAGATCTTAATCTGGATGCAAATACTCCTTTGCTTGCAGGTGAAGTCCTTAGAAATGGCGCCTGTAAGGGGGCAAATAATAATATAGCTCAGCTTCCTCAGCAATCAGCTAATTTCCATGTTGTATCTTCGGAGAAGCTCACGGTAGCGAAAGGCGATGGACAAAACATACATTTTACTTCTGAAGAATATAGAAAATTTGGAAAAAGATATGCAGAGATAATGCTTGATGTAGAAAAATTTAAGAGGAAAACGAGATATAATGTTACAGTTTCAGATGATGGGAACGGAACCGCAACTTCTTCGTATGACTGGGGCGTTGAGGGAAAGAAGATTTATCTTAAGGCTTCACCTAATGAGGGATATAAGTTAAAAGAGTGGCAGGTTATCTCCGGTGGAGTAACTATTGCAGATGATAAGTTTACTGTAGGAACTGAAAATGTAGAGATTAAGGCTGTTTTTGAAAAAATACCACCAGAGAAATGCACTGTAAGCTTTGATGCAAATGGTGGATCTGGAAATATGAATCAAGTTGTAATTGATAAAGAATCTGATTTTATACTTCCTTCGAGCACATTTGTTGCTCCTTCCGGAAAAGAATTCGACAAGTGGGATAAGGGGAATGTTGGTACAAGTATTAAGATTACATCAGATATAACACTTAAGGCTGTATGGAAGGATAAAACAGATACATCTAAACCTGCTCCGGGAGCGAATGATGGCAAAGCAAATAAGGTGGACGGAGTTGGAACCATTTCAGCTGATGGAAAGATTCTGACCGATTCGGACGGAACTAAATATCAGGTTTCAGAGAAGATGACTAAAGATAAGCTTGTTAAGAATGCTAAGATAGCTGATAAAAAGAGTGCCGGAAAATATAAGATTACAAAAGTTATAAAAAAGAAAGGCAAGGTTACAGGCGGAACAGTAACCTATATGAAACCATATGATAAGAACTGTACAATGATTTCCGCAACTAATAAGGTTAAGCTGGCGGGGGTTACATTTACTGTAACCGCCATAGCTCCAAACTGTGCGAAGGGCTGTAAGAAGCTTACAAAGGTTGTAATCGGTGCTAATGTAAAGAATATTGGAAAGAATGCATTTAACGGTTGCAAGAAGCTTAAGACTATCAACATTAAGACAACAAAGCTTACCAAGAAAACCGTGGGAGCTAATGCATTTAAGAATATTCATGCACAAGCTAAAGCAAAGGTTCCGAAGAAGAGTCTTAAGGCCTATAAGGCAATCCTTGAGGCGAGAGGAATGAAGGGAAAGAAACAGAAGATAACAAAATAATAATATGTTATCCAATGTTACTATTCACGGTTTATGAGATATAATTGAAAAAAAACTGCTTGCAGTTTGTTTTTCATATTATATCTCATAATACCTGCGATTTAGCCGTCGATTACATAGTAATCGATGGTCCGAACGAAGTGAGGATGCGTTCTGCATAGCAGAACCAAGGATTGCCATGCAATCCTTGTATATCACGTAGTGATATGGCACAAG
>JAILEL010000024.1 GCA_024687845.1 Eubacterium sp. | reverse complement strand
AGAAACTGGCTGGGTTATAAATAAAGGTACACTTGGTAAAGAGTCACCTGTTGAATCTAATGGTATGCTTTGTGCTATAGAGGAACTGGGACTGGATCCAAGACAGTATGGAGTTCAGGGAGATGTGATATTTGTATTCCCGGAGGATATGAATCCTGAAGTTGGACAGAGTGCTGCAGAAGCTCTTGGTATAGCAGATGCAAGAGTTGAATATGAGATTACATCTAACAGAGTTGACTGCTTCTCAATGATAGGAATGGCCAGGGAGGCAGCTGCTACATTTGACAGCAAGTTTGTAATGCCAGATAATAGTGTAAAGGGTAATGGTGGAGATGTAAATGATTATGCCAGTGTTGAGGTAAAGGACAGTGATCTTTGCAGCCGTTACTGTGCAAGAGTCGTTACAGACATCGAAATCAAGCCATCACCAAAATGGCTTCAGGAGAGACTTCGTTCTCAGCAGATTCGACCAATAAATAATATAGTTGATATCACAAACTATGTAATGGAAGAATATGGACAGCCTATGCATGCTTTTGACCTTGAGGATGTAGCTGGTCATAAAATCATTGTAAGACGTGCAGAAGATGGTGAAGTATTTAGTATCATAGATAATGAAGAAGGCTCAGATGAGGAGAAGACTGTTAATCTTGACAGAGATGTCCTTATGATCTGTGATGGTGAGAAAGAGATAGGAATCGCAGGAATCAAGGGTGGCGATAATTCTAAGATAAAGGATTCAACAAAAACTATTCTTTTCGAAGCTGCATGCTTTGATGGTACAAATATCAGACACTCATCAAGAAGACTGAACCTTGCAACTCCATCAGCTATGAAATTCGTAAAAGGACTTGATCCAAATCTTGCTATAGAAGCTATTAACAGAGCTTGTCATTTGATAGAAGAGCTGGGCTGTGGTAAGGTTGTAGACGGAGTTATAGACGTATATCCAAATCCTGTTAAAGAGAAGGTTCTTCCATTTGAACCTGATAAGATGAATAAACTTCTCGGACTCAATGTGAGCGAGGAGCAGATGATTGAAATCTTTGCAAAGCTTGAAGTTCGTTATAACGAGGCCGACAGAACTCTGATAATACCTACATTCAGACAGGATCTTAATTGTATGGCTGATCTTGCAGAAGAAGTTGCAAGATTCTATGGTTATGATAATATTCCATCAACACTTCCTTCAGTAAATGCAGGAATTGGTGGAGTATCATATGCTGAAGAAATCAACAGAACTGCCCGTGCACTTGTTGAATCAAGAGGCTTTTCACAGGCAATGTTCTATAGCTTCGAGAGTCCAAAGGTTTATGATAAGCTTCTTATATCAGAAGAATATAAACTCGGATCTGAGAACTATACATTTATTTCAGGAAAATATGCATATAAGCCAGATGGCTACAGAGTGAGAGATGCAGTTACTATTTCTAATCCTTTGGGAGAGGATTATAGTATAATGAGAACTCTTCCTTTAAATGGTATCCTTACATCACTTTCCCTCAATATGAACAGACATAACAAGAATGTTCGTCTCTATGAGTTAGGAAAGGTTTATATCCCTCAGGAACTTCCACTTAAGAGACTTCCTGAAGAGAAGGAAAAACTTGTCATGGGTATGTATGGCGAGTGCGACTTTTTTACACTTAAGGGTGTTATCGAAGAACTTCTGGAAAAGTATGAATTCGGAAAAGAATGTGAGTATGCTCCGGTTCATAGTTACCCATTCCTTCATCCGGGAAGACAGGCAGAAATTCTTAAGGGTAAAATGTGTGTAGGTTTCATTGGACAGATTCATCCGGAAGTTTGTGAAAACTATGAGATGAAGGATGAAGTTTATGTTGCAGTCCTGAACATGGATATAATTGGAATGCTGGCAAGACAGGATATTAAATATACAGGAATTGCAAAACATCCTGCATCAACAAGAGACCTTGCCTTTGTTTGCAATAAGTCTGTATATGTTGGCGATATCCAGAAGAAGATAAGAAAGAGTGCTGGAAAGCTGCTTGAAAAACTGGAACTCTTCGATGTATATGAGGGTGATAAGATTGATTCTGATAAGAAGAGCGTTGCATATTCTCTTACATTCCGAGCTACTGACAGAAGCCTTAAGAGTGAGGAAGTAGATGAGGCAGTTAAGAATGTTCTTTCAGCACTTGAAAAAGATGGAATAGTTCTCAGAAGCTAAAAAGTAAAATAGTTACAAAAATAATTGTTTGAGGATAAAAATGAACGTAAGTGATTTTAATTACGAACTTCCAGAGGAACTGATCGCTCAGGATCCTCTGGAAAAACGTGATAATTCAAGGCTTATGGTTATTCATAGGTCAACTGGAGAGATAGAACATAAGAGATTTCACGATGTAATTCAGTATCTGAATGCTGGGGACTGCTTAGTTATAAATGATACTAAGGTTATTCCGGCGAGATTGATGGGCGTAAAGGAAGAAACAGGAGCAGCGATAGAAGTGCTGCTTCTGAAGCCTGCCTCATCTGAGCAGGAGCAGGAAAAAAATATAACAGGAAAAAATATACGTACCTGGGAATGCCTTGTTCGACCTGGTAAGAAAATGAAACCTGGTGCAAGAGTTTCTTTTGGTGATGGCATCCTTAAAGGTGAAGTAGTAAGTGTTGTTGAAGAGGGAAACCGCATCATAAGATTTGAATATGATGGAATATGGGAAGAAGTTCTTGACCAGCTCGGTGAAATGCCACTTCCACCATATATAACTCATAAACTTCAGGATAAAGACAGATATCAGACAGTTTATGCTGCTCATTCGGGAAGTGCAGCTGCTCCGACTGCTGGACTGCATTTTACCAAAGAACTTCTGAAAGAGATTGAAGATAAGGGCATCAAGATTGCTAGACTTACATTACATGTTGGACTTGGAACCTTTAGACCTGTTAAGGTTGAAAAAATTGAAGACCATCATATGCATACAGAGTATTACGAATTATCCCAGGAAGCAGCGGATATAATAAATGAAACCCGCAAAAATGGTGGCAGGGTAATCTCCGTAGGAACAACAAGCACTAGAACTCTTGAAACTGTTGGTACTGCGCAAGGTTTACATAAGACCGGAGATTTTAAATTG
>JAILEL010000010.1 GCA_024687845.1 Eubacterium sp. | reverse complement strand
TAAAATATATAACTATAATCCCTGTTGCTTCCCTAAGGAATACTGCCAGTGACCTTAAAAATGCATCTACTCTATATTGGAACCAGGCTTTTGCAGTAGTCTTACTATATACAGTTATTAAATGTAATGTATCGCCCAACTTTCTATCCTCCCTGAACCACAAGCTTCTTCTGACCTTTGCTCCATAATACATTTCCAATCAAGAATATAATTACAATCCATACTATCTGCACCAGGCATTTAATGAGTGTTTCTCTTCCTGACAGCTGTCCCAGATAGATTTCTACAGGTGTAAAATATATCGATGCAAATGGAGTAAACTTAAGAACTCCAAGCATCCATACAGGCATAAACCAGAGAGGTATCATTTTACCAGATAATACATTTACCAGGACATCCTTAATAGTGATAAGGCTCCATATATTTATCAGCCAGAAGGCTGTCATCTGCACCAGAAAGCTAATGGTAAAAAGTACTCCATAACCAAGAATAGCACTTACTACGAAAAGAACCATATTCAGCGCTCCGGCCGGCTTTTCCATTCCTGTTGTAAATTTGGCAATAAGAAGAACCGGGATGAACTTGAATATAAGATTAAAAAATGATTCGCCTACATTTTCTGCTATCATCCTTCCTTTGAAACTCATAGGACGAAGCAACTCTGTAGAGATACTTCCATCCCAGATTCTGCCAGGAAGAAAATAATCATTTGGTGAAAATATCGTGCTAAGACCGAGAGACAGCACAAAATTAGTTGTCACCATAGACATGGTTATTCCATCTACGCTTTTTCCCGTTCCATAGAGCGCCCTGTATATCTCATAGAATATAAAGAACTGAAGAACAGTTGAAAGTATTCCCATAAGGTGATCGAATCTGTATGCACTTTTACCTAAGAATGTTTTCTTCGCGTAAGCGAAATATGCTCCCAGTCTCATTATGCCACCTTTTCCTTGCTATAAATCTTCCTGATGATGCTGTCTATATCAGGCTCTGCTATACTCATATCCTTTACATTATAGGTTGATAAGAGATGCGACATTAGATCATTTATATGAACCTTCTTTCCGTCAAAGATCAGCTGACTATGTCTCTTATCCACTTCTTCTATCTCTACATTTGGAATAGGACTCACACTGACATCATTTGCAAAAAAAACATCCAGCTGTCTGGACGAACCATGTAGCTTCCTTACACCATCCAGAGTTCCATCATAGATTTTCGAACCTTTATTGATAATAATGAGACGGTTACAGGTCTTCTCTATATCCTGCATATCGTGAGTAGTAAATAGCATAGTTACCTTGTCCTCTGCATTAAGCTCTCTTATGAAACTTCTGATATTTTCCTTACCTACAACATCGACTCCTATGGTAGGTTCATCGAAGAAAACTATCTCAGGGCTATGGAGAAGTGCGGCAGCTATATCAGCTCTCATCCTCTGTCCCAGAGAAAGCTGTCTTACAGGCTGCTTAAGGAACTTGCTCATATCCAGGAGTTCAGTATATCTATCCAAGTTTTTCTTATATACATCGTCTGGAACACTGTAGATTGCCTTTAGCAGTTCAAAGCTGTCAATCACTGGAAGGTCCCACTGAAGCTGAGACTTCTGTCCAAATACAACACCAATCCTCCCCACATACTCTTTTCTCTGTTTGTAAGGAATAGTATCTCCCACGCTTATACTTCCACTATCAGGATAGAGAATACCTGAAAGCATTTTGATAGTCGTTGATTTTCCAGCTCCATTAGGTCCCACGAAACCAACCATTTCGCCCTTATCTATAGAAAAACTGATATTCTTAACAGCCTCTTTATTTTCGTATTTCGGAACGAAGAGATTGGCTACCATCCCCGGGATACCACTCTTTCTCTTACTGACCTTATACTTCTTACAGATATTATCTACTTCTATGAAACTCATTCTCTTGCTCCCTTTATATTTTGACATCATATGACATAGGTACTACTTCGTTTCTAAAGAAACTCTATCAACACTTATTTCATGTTTATGATTATCTCTTCAAGGTCAGGCTTTTTGATCTTCACATCCAGTATCCTAGTTTGTTTCATCAGCACATTTATCAGTTCCGCAGCTGTGATATACTTCGAATTATAATCATACGAGGCAGTGTTTCCTTCTATCTTGTATCTCACAATCGGCAGATCATCGATATTGGGAAGTGCTCCATCAAACACTACTGTCATTGTATTAACAGGTAGATGCTGACTTCTTAGAACTCGCTCACTTCCATAAAATGTAAGTTCACCGTCAGAAAGAATTGCAATCCTGTCACAGAGATTTGAAATCTCAGTCAGATTATGAGAAGTAATGAGAAAAGTGGTTTCCCGCTTCGCTCTCTCCTTAACCAGCTCTTCAAATATCATCTTGCCCTCTTCATCCAG